>NZ_JBHSHG010000006.1:0-18161 GCF_042652865.1 Exiguobacterium profundum | reverse complement strand
TCCCCCTGTGAGGATAGGACGTTGCCAGGCAACAACGCAGGACGACCGAGCATACGCTCGGTCGTTTTTTTACGTTCATAATGAAATCGAACTTCATATTCTGCTTGTTCACACGATGAAATTCCGAACAATTTTAATCTTATTTAAGTTAATGAACACAATTCTGAACTTTCTGAACATCGGGAATTGAATTGCACTTTTACGTTATACCTGTTACCATTACAGAAATATTTCGAAACAAAGATGTAGGTAGAACGAGAAAGGGGCCATCAATTTTTATGTGGGAAAATAAGTTTGCAAAAGAAGGTTTAACATTTGATGATGTATTACTCGTACCACGGTTTTCAAATGTTTTACCACGTGACGTTGATTTAAGCACGAAGCTCTGTGAAGGACTCGAATTAAATATTCCGATCATCAGTGCCGGTATGGATACCGTTACTGAAGCCCCAATGGCGATTGCTATGGCCCGTCAAGGTGGTTTAGGTGTCATTCACAAGAATATGTCGATGGAAATGCAGGCTGAGCACGTCGATCGCGTAAAGCGCTCAGAAAATGGTGTCATCACAAACCCGTTCTATTTAACTCCAGACCGTCAAGTATACGATGCAGAATACTTGATGAGTAAGTATCGTATTTCGGGCGTCCCAATCGTCAACTCAGAAGATGAACGTCAATTGATTGGTATTTTAACGAATCGTGATCTTCGCTTCATCAAAGACTATTCGACGGTAATCAAAGATGTCATGACGACAGAGAACCTCATCACAGCAAAAGTGGGTACATCGCTTGAAGAAGCCGAGCGTATCCTTCATCAACATCGCATCGAGAAACTTCCACTTGTCGATGAGAACGGTGTATTAAAAGGTCTCATTACGACGAAAGATATCGAAAAGGTCGAACAGTTCCCGAACGCAGCAAAAGATAAGCAAGGTCGTCTTCTTGTCGCAGCTGCAGTCGGTGTGACGAAAGACGCGGCTTCACGTGCTCAAGTGTTGGTTGAAGCAGGTGTGGATGCATTGGTTATCGATACGGCACACGGTCACTCAGCTGGCGTACTTGAAAAGGTTCGTGAGTTACGTGATATGTTCCCATCCCTTCCAATCATCGCAGGGAACGTGGCAACAGCAGAAGCGACGCGTGCATTGATTGAAGCAGGAGCATCCGTCATTAAAGTTGGGATTGGACCAGGCTCGATCTGTACGACACGTGTCGTCGCAGGTGTCGGTGTTCCGCAAATCACAGCAGTCTATGATTGCGTGATGGAAGCGAAAGAGCACGGTGTCTCAGTCATCGCTGACGGTGGAATTAAGTACTCTGGTGATATCGTCAAAGCCATCGCCGCTGGAGCCAATGCAGTCATGCTCGGAAGCTTGCTTGCGGGTGTGAAAGAGAGCCCAGGTGAAATGGAAATCTATCAAGGTCGTCAATTCAAGACATACCGTGGTATGGGATCAGAAGCATCGATGAAACGCGGAAGCCAAGATCGTTACTTCCAAGAAGCAGACAAAAAATTCGTTCCTGAAGGTATCGAAGGTCGCGTCGCGTATCGCGGTGAACTGGCTGACACGGTCTATCAATTGATTGGTGGTCTTCGTTCAGGTATGGGGTATTGCGGCGCTGCCGACATTCGTGCCCTTCGTGAAGATACACAGTTCATTCGTATGACAGGTGCTGGACTCCAAGAGAGCCACCCACACGATGTCAACATTACAAAAGAAGCACCAAACTATTCACGTTAATGAAAAAGCCGCCATCCTGTTCACTCAGGATGGCGGTTCTTTATTTGCGTTTCTCGACTAAAATGACGGTACCTCCCTGATCTTGAGCAGGAAGTGAGACGGTCACCTTCCCGTCTTTTTGAACAGTGTATGATTTGCCGCTATAGCGGTCAATCAAAATAGTCTTCGCCTTATACGACGTCTTAAATGAAACGGTTTGTGCTTTCTCTTTCGTGTTCAATCCGACGAGAACGGACTGTTTGCCGTAGGCCCGCTCAAAAATCGAGTAACCAGAATTGGCATTCACAGAGACGGATGATCGTGTTCCTTTACTGAATACGTGAGAATAGTCTGCACGGATATTCAATAGTTTTTGGTAATGCGTATGCATCGCTTTCCCTTCTCCTTTGACACGTGACCAGTCAAAGTCATAGCGGTTCTCATTGAACTCACCTTTATCCATATCCCCTGCATGTTTCCCAGATTGCCCGACTTCTTCTCCGTAATAGATGACCGGTTGACCTTTGGCCGTAATCTGAAGGGCGGCAGCGACCATTTGCTTACCTGTGTCTCCATCTGCGCGCGAGACGAGGAATCCATCTTCGTCGTGGCTACTTAAGAATTGTCCAAGCGTTGCTTCATTCGATAATTGGTTATTCCGATATTGGAGCGATTTTTCTACATCTTCAATGTTGCCGTTTACGAATCGCTCGGCCTGGTATTTAAAATCGAAGTCGAGCAAGGAATCCATTTGTCCACTCCGCAGATAACCGCCTGTATTGTTGATGCTGGCTCCATAGTGTTCGCCGATGAGTTTGAAATCTGGCTTGATTGTTGTCAGCTCATTTTTGAATGATTTCCACGTCGTTGAATCTACATGTTTGACCGTATCGACACGGAAGTAGTCGATTGTATTTCCTTTTTTCGTTTTCGAACGTTTGATCCAATCCGTCTGCCATTTGACCAATTGCTCCCGCACGGCCGCTTCCTCGGTCTTGAAATCAGGAAGACCAGATAAGGACATTCTGAGGTCGTCCCCATCGACCGGATTCTCGCGAATCATGCCATCGAATACTTGTCGTTCTGCATCCGTCGGGAAATTCGTGACGGCTGAACTTGCACCTGGTTCCATGCCGTAGCCTGGATGGTTCAAGACGACATCGACCATAATTTTGATGCCACGCTTATGCGCCTCGTCAATCAATTTATGGAATGCGGCCATATCTCCAAGGTGTTCATCAAGTTTTTCAAAGTTTTTCGCCCAATATCCGTGATAGCCATATTGAGACCCATCTTTCCCATAACGCAAATCCCAATCGATGTTATCCACAATCGGTGTAATCCAGATTGTATTGATGCCTAAGTCATCTAAATAATCGAGTTTTTTTGTGACACCCGCAAAGTCTCCACCATGGTACGATTCCAGATGGTCTTTATCATAGTACTCACGGTTCGGATTATCATTGGACACGTCCCCGTTGTAGAAGCGGTCGGTTAGCATGAAGTAGATTCGTGCCTCATCCCAATCAAATGCTTGTTTCTCTTTCATCGATTTCGGAACGACACGGATGGTGGTCTTCGAGCGATGGACATTTCCATACTGGTCGACGGCTGTGACAGAGAGCGTCTTGTTTCCTGGTTTGATCGTATCTTTCACCGCAATGGTTTGAGCATTCAATGCACGGTCGATGTGCAACTTAGCGGGTCCTCCGAGAGGTCGTGCATCGATATAGAGTTCACGAAGCGTCACTCCCTTTGGTAAGGTTGGTTTTACCCGTAGGACGGCATTTTCTCTGGAGCTAATCGCTTTTGGACTGACTGAAGAAGTGAGTTTGACGGTCGGTTGGCGATACTCGATTTGAGAAGCCTCAAAGTACGGATCCTTCACTTCAGTCGTCACCCCGTCTTTTGTGACGAGGTACGTGTAATCATGAACGCCTTCAGGCAAACGCACTGTGTGGCGGAACCATTCGTTTTCAGGCTCATACGTCATCGGATAAGTTTCATCATTGATTTTGAGTGCGACCTGTTCGATTTCATTCATTTTTCCGGATTCATAAAGTGCTACATCGCGGTAGAAGAAACTAATCCCGTCTGTACCGTACACTGGTCCGTTGACTGTCGGAACTTGATGGAACACACCTTTGCCGCTTTCGACGAGGACCTTCGTGACACGGTCTTCTCCGAGCGTGACGTATCTGTCTTCTCCGTATGCGTCCTTCACAGCCCAATCCGTTCCTTTTCGGATCACAAATCCGACTTTGGTGGCGTCTTGGCCAACGGGGATTCGGAAGATGGCCCCGTCCTCCGTGATGCGATACGGGTCAACTTGGCCGTCTTTTTTACCGGTGCTCCACGTCCACAAGTTCCAATCCGTATAATCTCCATCCGCGCGGACATACTTCATCTCGATATAACGAGTCGTTTCCCATGGATCGGCGAGCTTGGTTGCCGTTTTGAACGAAGTCGTCAAGGCAGGGAGTGACGTGTTGGAAATCGTCCCTGTCACCGCATCCGCTGGGATGGTCGCCGTATATGACGTGTCGAGTGCGAGTGCCTCTTTCGGCTGAAGTGTCACGGTCGAACCGTTCGTTGTCACGTCGACCGGGATTTTTGTCTCTCCTTGTTGAAGCGTGACTGCTTCAGTATCGAGACGGACAGGTTCGTTGAACGTCCATGTGATTGGGGTAGACACATCCACGTCGATCGAGGATGAAGCCGGGGTCACCGAAACGACCTCAAGCTGATCAATCGTCTCCACCCCATTTAACGTGAACGGGGCACTATATACGGATTGCGTCGACGGAGTAGCAGCGACGTTCCAGCTGTTCGCCAGTTGGTTGGCCGCGTTACTTGGAATCGTATCGAACGCACCATGCTCTCCTGCATTATTGCCGCTCAATACAGTCAAGGCACGAACTTGGTCTCCATTGTTTAGCCCGAGTAAGGATAATGGAATCTTTCCTTCGAATCCTTTCGTCCGGTCCACTGCGAAAGCCGCACCGTTCAATTGGTTCAATTGTAAGAGTGGGGTATCCTGTCCGGCCTTATAAAGGGCGGCCTCTTTGACTTTTTGATCGCCATCGACACGAACGAGAACATGATATTGAGGTGCCTTGTCGACGCCTGTAAAGTCGAATGGGTATCCGAGTGGATTTTCAGAGACGCCAGAATCTTCATCGTTAATTTGAAGGGCGATGTTAATGTATTGTCCGTTGTCGCCCCAATTCGGGACATTGTTCGCATCTACATAAAAATAAAGATGTTGAGCATCGTTTTGTATGTATAAATCACCGACATCAAATCCTTGCCAACCCGTAGCCGGGGAAGTCGCAAGGGCTGGGATCGAGCTCCAGTCTGTTTTCAATCCATCAATCGTCATCATGGTCGGTTCGGCCAATGCGTTCATCGGGACACCGGCTTGAATGAGTAATGCTCCGGAAAGGATCAGCGTTGAAGCCTGACGAGCGGTTGTTTTTTTCATGAGGCACCTCTTCCTGTCAAATGGATTTGCACACTTTTATGCAAACGTTTTCAAAAATAGTTTATCGGAACTTGAAAGCGCTAACAATATGTTTTTGAAAAAATAATAAACCGCCTCTCCTATTCTGAAAGGAGAAGCGGTCAAGAGGATGAGGCGACAAGCTTCCCTTTTACAATCAGGCGCTCTGTCGTATCGAACGTACACGTGATTAACGTGATGGTTGGGGTTGAGGTGACATCTAATACATCGACTCGTTCAGGAGAGACGGTTTCAAGCGAAGTGACTACATACTCGTACGTTTGCGTTTCATCTTGAAGGTAGATCGTGGCACCGACCTCGATTTCATGGAGCGGTCCGAATAGGGCAGTTGCTCGTTGTAGGTAGTGGCCGGCGAGCGCGTAGTTCCCTTTGCCCATCTCTTGTTCAGGATGCATCGTTCCGGTGCCTACCGCGAGACTTTCATTGTCCAAGCCTTTCATGATGGGAAGTTTCAGTGAGACATCGGGAATTGAAATCACGCCGATTGTCGGCAAATTATGAAACCGATTGCGCGCTTGTAGGACGTCCGATACAGAGAGCGGACTGACGGCTTTAAAATTATAACTTGGATCAAATTCGCTCTCTTCTTGAAATTCCATCTGTTCCACCACGTATTCACTCGTCGAACTAACAATGGCATTTTCCCAAATTGGACTCGTCAAAAAGAGGATGCCGCTCCCAATGAGTAAAAGTCCGATGAGCCACCGGATACGTCGATTCATGACTTCCCTCCTTTTGAAACTTCCCACGCAAGCATCAACTGAACGATCACGTCAGGTAAAGTCGACTCAGACAAATGCGCAAACCCGAACAGAAATTGCTTGTGGGAGTCCGGATGCACGATACGATAGTCGTTCATGGATTTAATGGCGATTCCGGCGGATTCGGCGGACCGCTTCAATTCTTGCTCTGTTCGCTCGGTCGCGATGGTCAACACGACGTGCAATCCGGCACTTGCTCCGGTCACGGTGACGGTCGGTTCGAATGGTCGGAAGGCGGAGAGGACACTTTCTAACTTACGACGGTATATTTTTCGCATCCGGTTCAAATGCTTCTCAAAGTCACCGCTCGACATGAATAAGGCCAACGTCTGTTGTTCGAACCGGGGAACGCTACAGGTGAAATACTGGTGTCGTTCCCGGTAACGGTTTAACAAGGGTGTCGGTAAGACCATATAGCCGATGCGTAAGGATGGCATGAGAGATTTTGAAAACGTACTGATATAGATAACCCGTTCGTTCGGGTCCATGCTCTGCAGTGACGGAATCGGCTTGCCGCTATAGCGAAACTCGCTGTCGTAATCGTCTTCGATGATATACGTCTGATGGACGAGTGCCCAATTTAACAAACGTTGCCTTCGACTGACAGACAGGACGGTCCCTGTCGGAAATTGATGAGCAGGTGTGACATATAGTGCATCGATTGCATGACGCTCGAGCTCATTCACACAAACACCACTATCGTCTACGGGAATAGGAATCGACGTGCGTCCTTGTTGTTCGAACAACAATCGCGTGAGCGGATAACCAGGGTCTTCGATCCCGAAGATAGACGAGTCCGGTAATAGATTCAAGAGTTGTGGCAACAGCTGTTCCGTACCGGACCCGACGATGATCTGTTCTGGTGAGCACTGTACGCCACGGGAGTGATAAAGATATGTGGCGATTTCTTGGCGTAATTCTAGATCTCCTTGAACAGAACCTAACGCAAGTAATTCATGATTCACGTCATCGACGACATGTTTGATGTGTCGCTTCCATCGTTCAAACGGGAAGGCAGTCGTGTCGATTTGACTCGGGGAAACATCATAATCATATGTCTTTCGCTGAGGGGCTGGTGTGATGGTACTACTCGAGCGCCGGACGTACAGTTCCTCTTGAGGTAACACATAAAATCCTTTTCGAGGAATGGACTCGATGTATCCTTCGGCGAGTAACTGGGCATACGCGAACTCGACCGTGGTCTGCGAGACATCTAAAAATTGAGAGAGCTTACGCTTTGAAGGTAATTTGGTTCCTGTCTTTAACGTATCGTCGAGGATGGCATCCCGAATGTGTTTATACAATTGCTCGTAAAGCGGGATGGACGATTCTTGATCAAGCGATAAGGTAAGCATATCCATGGTGTGACGTTCCTTTCTTTACGAACCAAAAAAGAAGTAGAGCATAAACCCAAGAATAATGATGAAAGAGACAATCCCGGGTGTCCCGAATGAGGCACGATGACCCCCATCAAACGAATCGCGGTTTAACATACGTACTCCTCCTTTATACTTCAACAGGTTCGTGATAGATGAAATAGAGTCCTTTATTTAAAACTGACCACTTTAAATAATGAGAAACTGGCACTTTTAATATAGTCAATTCAACTTATACTAGCAAGTAGAACACGAATCAATGGAGGGATTTCAATGGAAAAGAGACAAGTAGGGACAGATAAAGTAAAACGTGGGATGGCTGAAATGCAAAAAGGCGGCGTCATCATGGACGTCATCAACGCTGAACAGGCGAAAATCGCTGAAGCTGCCGGTGCTGTGGCTGTCATGGCACTCGAACGTGTACCATCAGATATCCGTAAAATGGGTGGCGTTGCCCGTATGGCTGACCCGACAATCATCGAAGACGTCATGGGGGCAGTATCTGTGCCGGTTATGGCAAAATGCCGGATCGGGCATATCGCTGAAGCACGTGTCCTCGAGTCGATGGGGGTCGACTTCATTGACGAGAGTGAAGTGTTGACACCAGCCGACGAAGAGTTCCACTTGTACAAGCGCGACTATACGGCGCCGTTCGTATGTGGAGCACGCGACCTCGGTGAAGCAGCCCGCCGTATCGGTGAAGGGGCAGCGATGATTCGTACAAAAGGGGAGCCGGGAACAGGGAACATCGTCGAAGCGGTTCGTCATATGCGTACAGTCCAAGCTCAAGTGAAACGTCTCTTGTCGATGAGTGTGGATGAGGTCATGACAGAGGCGCGCGACCTCGGTGCACCGTTTGAAGTATTGATGCAAATCCGTGAAGCGGGCCGTCTGCCGGTCGTAAACTTTGCGGCAGGTGGAATCGCGACACCAGCGGATGCTGCCTTGATGATGCACCTCGGGGCAGATGGAGTCTTTGTCGGATCTGGTATTTTCAAAGCGGAGAACCCAGAAAAATTTGCACGTGCCATTGTAGAAGCAACAACGTATCACGATGACTATGAGCGAATCGCACACTTGTCAAAAGGATTGGGTGAGGCGATGAAAGGACTCGACGTCCGCACACTCAAAGAAGAAGAACTCATGGCACCACGAGGCTGGTAAGATGGTAACGATTGGCGTATTAGGAATGCAAGGTGCGATTCGTGAGCATGTTCGCATGCTGGAAGCGCTCGGTGCTCGAACCGTTGTCGTTCGCTCGGTAGAAGACTTGGAGTCAATTGACGGACTCGTGTTACCAGGTGGAGAGAGCACGGCAATGCGTCGACTACTCGATCGTTATGGATTACTTGAACCACTTCGAGAGACGGAAACGTTACCAATGTTCGGCACATGTGCCGGCATGATTCTTCTCGCGAACGAAGTCGAAGGGTATGACGCCCACTTGAAGAAAATCCCGATGACAGTGAAACGCAATGCGTTCGGACGTCAGGTCGACAGTTTTGAAGTCGACCTTCCAGTGAAAGGGATCGATGAGCCAGTCGAAGCGGTCTTTATTCGTGCCCCACAAGTGGCACGTGTCGAACCGGAAGTAGATGTGCTCGCTGAAGTGGAGGAAGCGATTGTGGCGGTCCGTTACAATCAGTATCTGGCTTGCTCGTTCCATCCCGAATTGACGGATGACCTCTCGTTACATCGCTATTTTATCGAGATGGTCAAAGCGAATCAGAGTCAACATGTATAAGTTTGAGGGACCTCGCAAAAAGGGGGTCCTTCAAACTTATTTTTTGTTACACTGAACAAAGAAGCGTACAGAAAGGGGAAACGATGTGAAGGCCCGTTATTTCATCATATTGCTCACTGTCGTATTCGTCATACAGACCATGTTGCCATCGGCTGCCTCTGCGGCCGCTCCGAAAGTGGATGCAGCAAGCGCGATGCTTGTAGACGTGACGACAGGACAAGTTCTATTTGCCAAACAAGAAGATTCGATGCTTCAGCCGGCTTCAATCACGAAGCTGATGACTGCATTTTTGACGCGTGAGGCGATTCAGGCAGGGAAACTCAGTTGGACACAAGAAATCACACCGAGCGATGCTGCTTTGGCGTTGACGAGAAAGCCGGGGTTGGCACGAATCCCGCTGTTAAATAAACCATATACCGTCAAAGAATTATACGATGCCGCGTTGATTCGTTCAGCGAATGAAGCGGCCGTAACGCTCGGGGAGGCCGTATCCGGTTCGGAAGAGGCATTCGTCAAAGAGATGAATCGCCGGGCTGATGAATTAGGGATGACGCAAACGACGTTCGCGAACGCCTCAGGACTCGATTCTGAATCCGCTGGCCTACCGGGAGACAACTTGACGTCTGCTAAGGACTTGATGAAGCTCGCGATTGCGTATTTGACGACGTATCCGGAAGTGCTCGACGTGACGAAGCGGGCATACGTGGACGTCGACGGTGTTCGATTTGATGCGACGAATCGCATGCTCGCTAATCGTGACCTCGCTTATCCGGGAATGCTCGGCTTCAAGACAGGAACGACGAATGAGGCGGGATATTGTTTCATCGGCGTATCCACACGGGATGGGCGTACCGTTTTGTCGGTCGTCCTCGGTGCAACATCGGACGAGGGACGTTATGCAGCAACGAAAGCGCTACATGATTATGCTTATGCGGATTTCGTGATGACCCCAATCTTGCGGATGGGGGAGACAATCTCCAAGATGGCAACGGTCTCTCAAGGCGAGGAAGAGCAAGTCGCGGTCCGAACGACGAACGACTTTGAAGTATTAGTCGAAAAAGGAAGACCCGTACCGGAGCCTGAATATGATCTGCTTGATTTAGAGGCTCCGATTAAGGCTGACACACAGGCAGGCATGGTCACCATCGATTCTTCGGAGAACGTACGCTATTTAGAGGGAGAGGCTCCTCCTAAGATGGCACTTGTTACAGCGGAGTCGGTCGATACCGCCTCGTTCTTGACGAGAATAACGCGAGCTTTTTTGGATTTCCTCGATCAAATCCGACTCGCACTTGGAAAAATCAGTCTTGTCGAACAAGTTGAGATGTTGTAAAGTAAGATTAATTCAATGACAGATGCGATGATGAGAATAAGTACGTTACGTACGTCTACTGACAGAGAGCTAGTGGTTGGTGCAAACTAGTGAGATGACGTGACCGAATCGGCCTCGGAGCATTGACTTGGAAACAAGTCACGTTCGCACACGTTACGTGCATCGAGTGGCTCAAACATTTGGGCAACGAGGGTGGCAACGCGGATCCAAGGTGGTTCGTCCCTTTCCTACGGGAAAGGGACGTGCCACCTTTTTTATATGAAAAAGGAGGAATAGCAATGTTAGACATTAAACGTTTGCGACAGGATTTTGAAGGGATTAAAGAAAAGTTAGCTCACCGGGGGGAAGACTTGAGTGCACTTGACCGCTTCCCACAACTAGAGGAGAAACGTCGCGACTTGATCAACGAAGTCGAAGTGAAGAAAGCGAAGCGCAACGAAGCGACAAAACAGATCGCTGAATTGAAGCGGAACAAAGAAGATGCCGAAGGTCCGATTTTAGAGACACGTCGCCTCGGCGATGAAATCAAACTGTTGGACGAAGAGTTACGCGAAGTTGAGGCAGAACTCAACTTGATTTTACTCAGCATCCCAAATATCCCGCACGAATCAACACCAATCGGCGAAACGGAAGACGACAACGTGACGATTCGCGAAATCGGGACAAAGCCTGAGTTTGATTTCGAGCCTAAGCAACATTGGGACGTGATGGAAGATCTTCAAATCGTCGATGTCGAGCGCGCTGGAAAAGTAACAGGTAGCCGCTTCGTCTTCTATAAAGGATTAGGCGCTCGCTTAGAACGTGCCCTCATCAACTTTATGATGGACCTTCATTCAGATGAGCATGGGTACGCTGAAGTGTTACCTCCTTACATGGTCAATCGAGATTCGATGACAGGAACGGGTCAGCTTCCTAAATTTGAAGAGGATGCATTTAAAGTAGCGGATACGAACTACTTCCTCGTTCCGACTGCTGAAGTACCGGTCACGAACATGCACCGTGAAGAAATTCTTCCGGAAACACAACTTCCAATCGCGTATACTGCATATAGTGCAAACTTCCGTTCTGAAGCTGGGTCAGCGGGACGTGACACACGTGGATTAATTCGTCAGCACCAATTCAATAAAGTCGAGCTCGTCCGTTTCGTAAAACCGGAAGAGTCTTATGAGCAATTGGAACTGTTGACAGGTCATGCTGAAGAAGTCTTAAAACGTCTAGGCCTTCCTTATCAAGTGCTCAGCATGTGTACGGCAGATCTCGGATTCACTGCCGCGAAAAAATACGATATTGAAGTATGGATGCCGGCACAAGGGGTCTATCGTGAAATCTCGTCTTGCTCAAACTTTGAAGATTTCCAAGCGCGTCGTGCGGGAATTCGTTTCCGTCGTGACGCCAATGCGAAACCTGAGTTTGTGCATACGTTGAACGGTTCAGGTTTGGCGGTCGGACGAACGGTCGCAGCGATTCTTGAAAATTATCAACAAGCGGATGGATCGGTCGTGATTCCAGAAGTTCTTCGTCCTTACATGGGTGGAAAAGAAAAGATTGAAATGCCGAACTAAACGCTTGAGCAGCCTCGATTTTGAGGCTGCTCAATTTTTTTAATGTTTTTTCACAAAAGGGTTTGACATCTGTCTCTTCAGTTGGTACTATAAATCATGTCGAGCGACACTGTTGCTCACGAATTGCATATGAGCTTTGGAGGTGTACCCAAGTGGTTTAAGGGAACGGTCTTGAAAACCGTCAGGGGTGTAACAGCCTGCGTGGGTTCGAATCCCACCACCTCCTCCATTTCTTTTTTGGAGGCTCACACAATTTTATATCTTTTGGAGGTGTACCCAAGTGGTTTAAGGGAACGGTCTTGAAAACCGTCAGGGGTGTAATAGCCTGCGTGGGTTCGAATCCCACCACCTCCTCCACTTTCTTTTTTTTACACTTTTTTAGGCCTGGAGTTGTACCCAAGTCCGGCTGAAGGGGACGGACTCGAAATCCGTTAGGAGTCGCAAGGCTCGCGTGGGTTCGAATCCCACCAACTCCGCTTTCAATCGGGCATCTGCAGAGGCAGATGCATTTTTTGTATCCACAGACATAAGCGCTGTGGATTTTTTTATGCACAAAAAGAAGGATTACGCTTTCGTTGGCGCAATCCTTCTATTGATTATCTCACTTTTGCTTCGCGTGCAATCGTGAGTTGCTTTTCAATTTTCTCAAGAATGAGTTCGACTGAATCTGGGTCGTTGATGAGGTCATACTCTTCGATCGAGAGACGCAATACCGGGCACAGGTTGAAGTTGTTGATCCATTCTGTGTAGCGGGTGTACATCTCTTCCCAATAAGCGATTGGTGTTTGCTGTTCCATCTCGCGACCGCGCATCTGAATGCGTTCGAGTACTTGTTCGAACGAACCTTCAAGATAGATTAATAGATCCGGGTGCGGGAAGAACGGTGTCAACACCATTGCCTCGAACAAACTAGAATACGTTTCGTAGTCTGTTGGTGACATCGTCCCTTTTTCATAGTGCATCTTGGCGAAGATGCCTGTATCTTCATAGATTGAACGATCTTGGATGAAGCCGCCACCGTATTGGAAGATTTTCTTCTGTTCTTTAAAACGTTCTGCCAAGAAGTAAATTTGAAGATGGAAGCTCCAACGTTCGAAATCATGATAGAATTTATCGAGGTAAGGGTTGGTATCTACTTTTTCGAGAGACGTTCGGAAATTCAATGCATCGGCTAACGAATTGGTGATCGTTGATTTCCCAATCCCGACCATTCCCCCGATTGTAATGATTGTATCGTTCGGGATGTTATATTTATCAATCAGCTTCATTTTATTTGGGCTCCTTTAGTTAATTCTAATTCACGCTCAATCGTTTTTAGGACATGAGTCAAGTCGTCCGGATTGTGTACAAAGTCGAGTTCATCCCCACTGAACGAGAGAATCTTCACTTCTGGATGGGCCGCGCGATACGATTCAACAAACGTCTCATAGTCGTGAGCAAGTTGTTCGAGGTAATCACGAGACATATTTTCTTCCACTTCACGTCCACGCAAGGCGACTCGTTTCATTAATGTCTCAATGCTGGCATGTAAGTAAATGACGACATCAGGTTTCGGCATATCATGTGTCAAAATCTTATAAATCTGCTCGTACTTGTTCAAATGTGCCGGTTTCAGCGAACGGTGAGCAAAAATCAAGTTTTTGAAAATATGATAGTCCGAAACGACGGATTGTTGCTGACTCAAGTGGTGTTTGTGAATATCATCCAACTGCTTGAATCGATTGCACAAGAAGAACATTTCCGTTTGGAAACTCCATTCTTCGATATCTTCATAAAACTTGCCGAGAAATGGGTTCTCTTCTACAATTTCATTCAGCATCTGCATCGAGAAATGCTGACTGATGATATGGGCCAGTGATGTTTTCCCGACACCAATCGGTCCTTCTACCGTTATAAACATATGATGTCATCCTCCATTATCCAAAGTGCAAGTTCCATTCTAGCACACAATACGAGCGATATGGCGAGGGATTTGATTTTCATTTTTTTTCATAGTTTTAAATAAGAAATGAGGTGAATCGATGGAACGTGATGAGCGATTTATGCAGTTGGCCATCGAAGAAGCGAAGAAAGCAGAAGCCATTGGCGAGGTGCCGATTGGTTGTGTAATCGTAAAGGGAGACCAGGTGATTGCAACTGGGCACAATCGTCGTGAGACAGATCGTCTGGCGGCAGCACACGCCGAAATGATTGCGATTGAAACGGCTAATGAAATGTTAGGAAATTGGCGATTAGAAGACTGCGAACTATACGTTACCCTTGAACCGTGTCCGATGTGTGCGGGCGCAATCGTGTTATCTCGCGTGAAACGTGTCATTTTCGGTGCCTACGACCCGAAAGGTGGATGTTGCGGGACATTGATGAACTTGGTGCAGGATGAGCGATTCAATCACCAAGCTGAAGTGACAGAAAATGTTTTAGCAGAAGAATGTGGACAGCTCCTGACAGATTTCTTCCGAGCGCTTCGGGAAAGGAAGAAACAAGACCGACTCAATCAGAGAGGTTGCAACCCAACCGATTAAACAGTATAATGTAATAGCACTCGAGATAGTGCCTAATTTCATTTACCCATTTGCCGTGCTAGGTGGGGAGGTAGCGGTGCCCTGTCACTCGCAATCCGCTGTAGCGAGACTGAATCCCGATTCGAGGGAGTGCGCTGGTGTGGTCTGCCTTATGTAAGTGGCGTTGACGTCTGAGTCCTGCGCAACGGTCACCCATGAACCAGGTCAGGTCCGGAAGGAAGCAGCCTTAAGTGGTGACGTACCGTGTGCCGCAGGGGTGCTTGGGCTGAGCAAACTGCATGAGTAACGCATGTTGACGTGCTTTCAGAAATCGGTGCGCGGCAGATTTATTTTATAACTTCAATCTATGGCCCCCGGGCTGTAGATTTTTTTGTATGATGAGATAGAGAAGAACAGTAGGGAAGGAGGCGAACTCATGGCGTATCAAGCGTTATATCGTGTATATAGACCTCAATCGTTTCAAGAGGTCGTCGGTCAAGTCCATATCACACGTACGATTCAAAATGCTCTGTTAGAGGAGCGGATGTCACATGCGTACCTATTTTCCGGCCCACGTGGAACGGGGAAGACGAGTTTGGCGAAAATCATCGCCAAGGCAATCAACTGTGAAAGTGCGCCGACACGTGAACCATGTAACACCTGTCCGACGTGTATCGCCATCACGGAAGGGACAAGTCCCGACGTGTTTGAAATTGATGCCGCATCGAACAACGGAGTTGACGAAATTCGGGAGATTCGAGACAAAGTCAAATATCCGCCGTCCCAAGGGCGTTACAAAGTATACATCATTGATGAAGTGCATATGTTATCGACCGGTGCATTCAACGCGTTGTTAAAGACGCTTGAGGAACCACCGGCACATGCGATATTCATCTTGGCTACAACAGAACCACATAAAATTCCGGCCACGATCATTTCCCGCTGTCAGCGATTCGATGTCAAACGACATGAAGTGAGTCAATTGCAAACGCGGATGGCCTATATTTTGAACGACCAAGACCATGACTACGATCCGGAAGCGTTGAAACTCATCGCACGTGCTGCCGATGGCGGGATGCGAGATGCCCTTAGCTTACTTGATCAGGCGCTCGCATTCAGTGATGGGCGGTTGACGGAAGAAGCGGTGTTAGAAGTCACGGGTGCCGTGACGGATGAAACGTTGCTCGACATGGCGTATGGTCTCCAGCGAAAAGAGTTAAATGCCATTTTGAGTACGCTTGAATTGATGTTACGTGAAGGGAAGGACTTGAAACGTTTCATCGAAGATTTAGTGTTCGTTCATCGGGATGCGTTACTCTTGAAAGCATCTCCACAAGCAGCTGACTTATTGGAACGTGCTCGTCCGACTGACGAGTTTCGTCAGTTCGTCGAAGCGACTTCAACGGATGAATTGTTCCAAGTGATTGAAGAGCTCAATGATTGCCAACAGCAGATGAGGTTATCTAACCATCCGAAAGTGTTGGTGGAGTTAACATTCATCCGGATTGCGGAACAAGGCCGTACAATTAGTGAGCAAATGACACAACTACAGGATCAAGTGCGTGAACTGAGCCGTGAATTAAATGAAGTGAAGAAGAATGGTGTTGTCGTGACAGGTGGAGAAGCAGAAAAGCCGAAGCCTGCTCCGAAACGGACACAAATCCGGGTGCCTAAAGAACGGATTCGCCAACTCTTGCAACGGGCCGAACGGCAGCATTTGAATGCGATTCGCGACAGCTGGGGAGATATCATGACGAATATTCGGATACAAGATGGTCCGATTTTCGCTCTCTTCTATGAAAGTGAAGCTGTCCTTTGTGCAAGTGACACCTTACTGGTACAATTTAAAGATGGAATGACATGGCACTATGAACAAGTGAGTTCAAATGGTCGTACGCGCGATGTGATTGAACAGGCGTTATTCGAAGTGACGGGGATTCGTCGCGAAATCATGGCGGTGCTTGAGACGGATTGGAATGAACTAAAAAATGAGTTCATCCTTCAAAAACAAGCAGAACGAACGGAACAAGTCGAAGAGCCGGAAACCGAGGATCCGCTAGTTGCGCAGGCGATGGAACGTTTTGGCGATGTCGTTGAAATCGAAGAAACATAAGGGAGGCGCTCTGAATGCGTGGAATGGGAAACATGAACAACATGATGAAACAGATGCAAAAGATGCAAAAAGATATGGCGAAAGCTCAAGAGGAATTAAAAGAGTTATCGGTTGAAGGAACAGCGGGAGGCGGCATGGTGAAAGTTGTCGTCAGCGGTCATAAAGAAGTTTTAGACGTCATTATTGCTGAAGACGTTGTCGATCCGGACGATGTGGATATGTTACAAGATCTCGTCTTAGCAGCAATCAATGATGCAATGAAACAAGCGGATCAGCTTGTGAATGATAAGATGGGACGTTTCACACAAGGGATGAACCTCCCAGGCTTTTAAGTGAAGAAAGGATCGATGCGAGTTGCAATACCCTGAAGCCATTGGACGATTGATTGAGAGTTTTACGAAGTTACCTGGGATTGGACCGAAAACTGCGGTACGTTTAGCATTCCATGTATTAGATATGGAAGAAGACGATGTGTTGACGTTCGCGAAATCTCTCGTGAGTGCGAAGCGTGACATAAAGTATTGTACCGTGTGTGGCCACATCACAGATATTGATCCGTGTGCAATCTGCAAAGACTCACATCGGGATGAAACGGTGGTTTGTGTGGTTCAAGACTCAAGAGACGTGATTGCTATGGAGAAGATGCGGGAGTACAGAGGGAAGTATCATGTTCTTCATGGAGCCATTAGTCCAATGGAAGGGATTGGTCCAGAGGATATTAATGTTTCAAGTTTGCTGACACGTTTACAAGAGAACGAGTCGATTCAAGAAGTGATTTTAGCGACCAACCCGAACATTGAAGGGGAAGCGACTTCGATGTATTTATCGAGACTACTCAAACCGACGGGAATTCGCGTGACGCGTCTTGCCCATGGTTTACCAGTCGGTGGAGATTTGGAGTATGCGGATGAAGTGACATTATCTCGGGCAATGGAAGGTAGAAGAGAACTATGAAATGGTTTCGTAAGTCGTTAAGAGATGATTATGATCAACGACTACTGACTGAGTTGCTAGAAGCTAAGGCTAAGTTTGAATCGAAACGTCGGATTCTTGAAGTCAGCATAGAGGACACGGGAGAGCTAGCTGCTCAAGTGAAGCAAGCGGAAGCTCTCTACTTCTTCTATTTGAAAGAAGCAAAGAAGCGAAATGTTTCGTTATCGTCTCTTCGTTCTTAAGGCGACGCCAATGGCGCGCCTTCTTTATTTTTAGTCCTATATAATGAAAGAAAAAAATCGTTTTGGTTGAACAAATGAAGTTTTTATATATTTCTCTAATCTTTTTAACAAAAAGGGTTGCGTGGTTATTATTTTACTGATATATTAATAGACGTCGCCGAGATAAGCGACGAAGAAAACAAAAAATATTTTTAAAAAGTGGTTGACCTTTTGTTCTCCACTTGGTAAGATATTTAAGTCGCCAAGAGCGGCAGACGAACTTTGAAAACTGAACGATGAGGCAAAAAAGTTTTACAATTTTTGAATGAAGCGCAAGCTTCGTCAATTTAAGAGCTATATCAAATTCTTTGGA
>NZ_JBHSHG010000005.1:0-53451 GCF_042652865.1 Exiguobacterium profundum | reverse complement strand
TCCCCCTGTGAGGATAGGACGTTGCCAGGCAACAACGCAGGACGACCGAGCATACGCTCGGTCGTTTTTTTGTTTTAGCGATGCTCTCGACATAGAGGCATCGCTTTTCGTTTGCCTTTTTTTAAATCAATGATAAAATATAGTCAAAAGTCAAAGATGGTCAGAGGGTGGTGGAGATGAGAAATATTTCGGATGTCATCGAACAGTATTTGAAGCAAGTCTTGAAGGAAAGTCAGGCAAACGCAATTGAAATCAAACGTCAAGATATCGCACAACGATTCGAATGTGTCCCATCCCAAATCAATTACGTCATCAACACACGTTTTACCGTCGAAAAAGGATATTTAGTAGAAAGTAAACGTGGCGGTGGCGGATATATTCGTATTCGACGCGTTATTTTACACGAAAAGCAAGATGTTCTCTCTAGTTTGATGGATGTCATTCATGAACATCCACGTTTGAACGAACAGCTTGTTGAAAATGTGCTGATTCGATTGGTTGAAGAACAGATGATGCACGAACAAGAGGCGCAGTTGATTTATCATCTCTTATCAGATGAAGCATTGAACTTACAAGTTGACGATCGCTCCTATATTCGACGTCAGCAACTACTCGCGCTGATGAAAGTACTTCGTTATCGTAATGGAGGGTAAGTCGTATGCTATGCGAACGTTGTAAACAGCGACCGGCTGTCAATGAAGTCGTTGTCATGGAACAGGACGTACCCGTAAAAAAACGGCTATGTCGACAATGCACGGTAGAACTTATGACGGGCTATGTGCCGGTCGTAAAGCGCTGCCCAACCTGTCAGATGACGCGTCAAGATTTATTGCGTGTACGAAAAGCAGGATGTGCTATGTGTTATACCGTATTTCGTGATGAACTGATTAAAATCACACGTCAATATCAACAAGGACATGATCATCATATCGGTTCGGTCCCTGACCAGTTACGTACACCACATGAACGAATCGAAGAGCGGCTCGAAAAGTTGGCAGGGGAGTTGACCCGTGCTGTCGAACAAGAAGATTATGAACGAGCAGCACGCATTCAAAAAGAAATGAAGCAATTAGAAGGGCAAGGTGATGTCTAATGGAAACGTTCCTAACACATCCACTTGGTCCCAAAATGAAAGAGCGTGCCAAATTGGATGACCTGGTTGTCTCCACAAGAATCCGACTGGCACGTAACGTCAAAGACACTGTATTTTCGCCAGTCCTTTCTAAAGAAGGAGAACGTCAACTATGTGATCGTCTCGAAGGACGGTTACATGGGTTAAAGGGATTTGAATATCTTCATATGCGTAATTATGATGAAGTCACCCGACAGGCATTGATGGAAAAACATTTGATTAGTCCGGCCATTGCGACCAACGAAGAAAGTGCAGTCTTTTTAAGTGAAGATGAAACTATCAGTGTGTTGATTAACGAGGAAGATCATTTACGAATTCAGACCTTACTCCCAGGTTATCAAGTGAAAGAGGCGTTTGAATTAGCGACTCAAGTAGACGCACTGTGCGCGGAATCACTCTCATACGCCTTTGACGAACAGTTAGGCTACTTGACGACATGTCCAAGCAATATCGGAACAGGACTCCGGGCCTCGGTCATGTTACACTTACCGGGT
This sequence comes from Exiguobacterium profundum, assembly GCF_042652865.1. Taxonomy (GTDB): domain Bacteria; phylum Bacillota; class Bacilli; order Exiguobacteriales; family Exiguobacteriaceae; genus Exiguobacterium; species Exiguobacterium profundum. The sequence goes on along the minus strand of NZ_JBHSHG010000005.1, from coordinate 51,825 downwards.
CTCACGTTAACGGGTCGAATCAGCCCCATTTTGCGAGAGCTTCGAAAACTCGGCTATACGATTCGAGGTCGTTACGGAGAAGGTAGCGATACGGCAGGACGGTTGTTCCAGCTGTCAAATCAGCGGACATTAGGCAGTCATGAATCACAACTGTTAGCTGACTTTATGGAAGTGACAGAACAAGTGATTCAAGCAGAACGTCATGCGCGTGAAGAGCTCATCGCACATCGACAAGAAGAGTTAGAGGATCGGTTTTATCGGTCATATGGTATTTTACGATATGCCAAACTTCTTTCTTCTACGGAAGCCATTGAGCGACTATCTGATTTACATTTAGCGAGTGACTTAGGGATTTTGTCTGATTGGAGTCCGCCGAAGTTCCATGAACTCATCGTTCGGTTACAATCAGGTTTTCTACAAAAACATTTCGGGAAAACATTATCTACGCAAGAACGGGATCGAGAACGAGCGACACTTGTTCGTCGGACGTTAGATCAAGGCTTAGTTTGATCCAACTATAAGGAGGTTATGTCAATGATGTTTGGACGATTTACAGAACGAGCACAACGCGTATTAGCTTTAGCACAAGAGGAAGCCGTACGTCTTGGCCATCATAATATTGGTACAGAACATATTTTATTAGGATTGGTTCGTGAAGGAGAAGGAATCGCGGCAAAAGCGCTCTTCGCCCTCGGATTGACCTCTGAAAAAATCCAACAAGAAGTAGAATCATTGATTGGACGTGGTTCAGAGAATGGATCGACAATTCATTACACACCGCGTGCGAAAAAGGTCATTGAGCTCTCGATGGATGAGGCTCGGAAATTGGGACACTCTTACGTCGGAACGGAACACATCCTTCTAGGATTGATTCGTGAAGGAGAAGGGGTCGCGGCACGCGTCCTCAATAACCTTGGAATCAGTTTGACGAAAGCACGCCAACAAGTGTTGCAACTTCTCGGGAACACGGAGTCATCTTCAAATGCTTCGCAACCTGGGGCGAGCGCCGCAACACCAACGCTTGACGGATTGGCACGCGATTTGACACAACAAGCGCGCGAGTCTCGTTTGGATCCGGTCATCGGACGCGCAGGCGAAATTCAACGTGTCATCGAAGTGTTGTCGCGTCGGACGAAGAACAACCCGGTTCTAATTGGGGAACCAGGAGTCGGGAAAACAGCGGTCGTAGAAGGTCTCGCTCAGCAAATCATCAACAACGAGGTACCTGAAACGCTTCGAAACAAACGCGTCATGGTGCTCGATATGGGAACGCTTGTCGCAGGCACGAAATATCGTGGTGAATTCGAAGATCGCTTGAAAAAAGTGATGGACGAAATTCGTCAAGCTGGTAATGTCATTCTCTTCATCGATGAGTTACACACATTGATTGGTGCGGGTGGTGCAGAAGGTGCAATCGACGCCTCTAACATTCTTAAGCCGTCATTGGCTCGCGGTGAACTTCAATGTATCGGGGCGACTACACTAGATGAATACCGGAAGTACATCGAAAAAGATGCAGCGCTTGAGCGCCGCTTCCAACCGATTCAAGTGAACGAACCGACAACAGAAGAAGCTGAACAAATCCTACTCGGGTTACGCGATCGCTATGAAGCACACCACCGTGTGACAATTACAGATACGGCGATTCATGAGGCGGTCGTCCTTTCTGACCGTTACATCTCCGATCGTTTCTTGCCGGATAAGGCGATCGACCTCGTCGACGAGGCGGCATCAAAAGTACGACTTCGCTCATTCACGGCACCACCGAATTTGAAAGAGTTGGAATCCCGTCTCGAATCGATTCGTAAAGAGAAAGACTCTGCCGTACAAAGCCAAGAGTTTGAAAAAGCAGCTTCCCTTCGCGATACGGAACAGAAGTTACGCGATGAGTTAGAAGAGTTGAAAGCAGAATGGCAGAACAAGCAAGGTAACGAAAAACTTGAAGTGACGAAAGAAGATATCGCTCAAGTTGTTGCGAACTGGACAGGTGTACCGGTCACGAAGATTGCCGAAGAAGAGACAGACCGTCTCCTCAAACTCGAATCGATTCTTCACAACCGTGTCATCGGTCAAGACGATGCGGTGAAATCAATTTCCCGTGCGATCCGTCGCGCCCGGGCCGGATTGAAAGATCCGAAACGTCCAATCGGGTCATTCATCTTCCTCGGACCGACCGGAGTCGGGAAAACAGAGCTCGCCCGTGCAGTTGCCGAAGCGATGTTTGGCGATGAAGATGCCATCATTCGAATCGACATGTCCGAGTACATGGAAAAACATGCGACGAGCCGTCTCGTCGGTTCGCCTCCTGGTTATGTTGGTTACGAAGAAGGCGGTCAATTGACTGAAAAAGTGCGTCGGAAACCTTACTCGGTTATCCTACTCGATGAAATCGAAAAAGCGCACCCAGAAGTATTCAACATCTTGCTTCAAGTGTTAGACGACGGTCGCTTGACGGATTCGAAAGGTCGCACAGTCGACTTCCGAAACACAGTCATCATCATGACGTCTAACGTCGGAGCCGCAGCGCTTCAACGAAACAAATATGTAGGATTCACAGTGGAAGATGATGTGAAACGTGAATATACGGAAATGAAGGACAAAGTACTCGAGGAATTGAAGAAAGCGTTCCGACCTGAGTTCTTGAACCGGATTGATGAAATCACGGTATTCCATTCACTTCAAAAAGAGCACATTCAAGAAATCATCAAACTTATGGCAGAGACACTTAAGAAGCGTCTCGCCGAACAAGGTGTTGATTTCAGCTTGACGGATGCGGCACTCGATAAAATTGCCGATGTCGGCTACGATCCGGAATACGGGGCTCGTCCTCTCCGTCGTGCCCTTCAACGGGAAGTGGAGGACCGCCTCTCAGAAGCAATGCTCGGCGGCACAATCGCTAGAGGCAGTAAAGTTGCGCTCGACGTACAAGATGGAGAGTTCGTCGTTCGTAACGAAGGTGTAGTTCAGTAAAACATTCAGCTCCCTCGTCGTTTAGAGGGAGCTTTTTTTAGACAGGAAGGGAACTTATGGCCAAAATTAAAACGAAATACGTCTGCCAATCGTGCGGATATGAATCAGCCAAGTGGATGGGGCGTTGTCCGGGTTGTAATGAATGGAATACGCTCGTCGAAGAGTTTGTAGAAGAGAAGAAAGCCAAACGTGGAGCGGCCTTTGTGCATAGTTCATCGCGACAATTGAAACCGGAACGCTTAGCGAATGTCGTCTCACAAGAAGAGACGCGCGTGCATACGAATAGTCGTGAATTTGACCGTGTCCTCGGCGGTGGGATTGTCCCAGGTTCACTCGTTTTGGTCGGCGGGGACCCGGGAATCGGGAAGTCGACCATTCTGTTACAGGTTAGCGCTCACTTAGCCCATAGTGGTAAAAAGGTGTTATACATCTCGGGGGAGGAATCTCTCAAACAGACAAAACTTCGTGCGGAACGGCTTGGTTTACCGACCGATGACTTGTTCGTGCTCGCTGAGACGGACATGTTGATGATCGAACGGGTTATTGATGAGGAGCAACCTGGATTTGTCATCATTGACTCGATTCAAACGGTATATATGGATGAGATTCAATCGGCGCCAGGGAGCGTGTCACAAGTTCGAGAATGTACGGCCGCCCTCATGAAAATTGCGAAAACGCGAGGGATTGCGGTCTTCATCGTCGGTCACGTGACGAAGCAAGGGTCGATTGCCGGCCCGCGCTTACTTGAACATATGGTCGATGCGGTACTTTATTTTGAAGGGGAGCGTCATCATACGTTCCGTATTTTACGGGCGGTGAAAAACCGTTTTGGATCGACGAACGAGATTGGCATTTTCGAGATGAAAGAGAGTGGACTAGAGGAAGTGCTTAATCCATCTGAAATATTCTTGGAGGAACGCACGGCGGGCGTATCGGGTTCGACCGTTGTCGCCTCGATGGAAGGTACGCGGACGGTACTCGTGGAACTCCAAGCACTCATCTCTCCGACATCGTTCGGGAACCCGAGACGTATGGCCACGGGCATTGATCAAAACCGAGTCGCGCTGCTCATGGCCGTGCTCGAAAAACGTTCCGGTCTCTTGCTTCAGACGCAGGATGCGTACTTGAAAGCAGCCGGTGGCGTCAAACTGGACGAGCCGGCGATTGACCTTGCGATTTGCATCTCGATCGCCTCGAGTTTCCGCGATCGTCCGACCCGTCCGACGGATGTCTGCATCGGTGAGGTCGGATTGACCGGGGAAGTGCGACGGGTTTCAAGAATCGAGCAACGTGTCGCCGAGGCGGCGAAACTAGGTTTTACACGGGCCATCATCCCGAAAAATAACATGGGGGGATGGACCGCTCCGGCAGGGATTGAAGTCGTCGGGGTCGGGACAGTGGACGAAGCACTCCAGTTGGCGATTCCGTTCTAACGGGTCGCCACTGGCAGTTTTTAACGCTTTGTAACGAACGTGATTGAAAAAATCGTGTTACAATGAAAGTGTTATTTTTTGAAATTTTATTTCATATAGAAGGAGGTGGAATGAGTGAAGATTGCTGTACGAATCGGATTTATTTTGATTGGACTCGTCGTGGGTTGGTTCGGAATCATCGAAGCGACGCTTTTATTAGCAGACCTTGGCATGAATGTGCCGGAGTGGTTAACGATTCCATACGTAGCAAGTTTGATTGGTGGACTTATCTTCTTCATTCTTAGTTTATTCTTAACAGATGGTGTTGTTGCATTTATTCGTTTTGTCGAAGAACGGCTCGTTCGTTTACCCGTAGGGGATATCTTATTCGGTTCGATCGGTCTTATCATTGGGCTCTTGATTGCCTTTTTGATCAGTGTATCGCTTGAAGTCACGAATATCTTCTTACTGAGTAAAATCGTCCCGATTTTTGTCACGGCCCTGTTTGGTTACTTTGGTTTCGCGGTCGGCTATCGGAAGCGTAACGAATGGATCAAACTATTTGTGAAGAGTGAACGGGATAAGCCTGCGGCTGAACCAGTCCAACGCTCGAATGATAAGATTTTAGACACGAGCGTCATCATCGACGGTCGAATCGCAGATATTGCGACGACTGGATTCGTGGAAGGGACATTGATTGTGCCCCAGTTCGTCATCGGCGAACTGCAATACATCGCCGACTCATCGGATACGTTGAAGCGGAATCGTGGACGTCGTGGACTGGACATTTTGAAGGAACTTCAAGAAAACAAGCGCATCCAGGTTGAGATCTATGATGGAGACTTTGAAGATGTACCGGAAGTCGATATCAAATTGATCAAACTGGCTGAACTGAAAAACGGGATTGTCGTTACGAATGACTACAACTTAAATAAAGTGTGTGAGGTTCGAAATGTACCGGTCTTGAACATCAATGATTTGGCGAACGCTGTCAAACAGATTGTCATTCCTGGTGAAGAGATGGTCGTGACAGTTATTAAAGAAGGAAAAGAGCAGAATCAAGGGGTTGCTTACCTTGAGGATGGGACAATGGTTGTCGTGGAGGGCGGACGTAAATTGATTTCGAAGACGCTTCCTGTCGTTGTGACGAGTGTCTTACAAACGTCTGCAGGCCGTATGATTTTTGCCCGTCCGGAATAACGGATCAAAAAGAGACGCGAGAGCGCTCTCTTTTTTCACGAAGAGAGGTATTAACATGGTAGCTTATACAGTTGTCATCCCGGCTGCGGGAAGAGGGAAGCGGATGGGTGCGGATGCGAATAAGTTGATGCTGACGCTCCGTGACAAACCGATTATTGCTTGGACGTTACAGGCGTTCGATACCGATCCGTGGTGCGAACGAATGGTGTTAGCCATCCGGCCAGAAGAACGTGACTGGTTCGAGGCGATGACGTCACAGATGAAGACGCCGGTTACATACGTAGCAGGGGGGGAAGAACGACAACAGAGTGTCCATGCAGGACTGAAGGTTGTTGCACCCGATACGATTGTGATGATTCATGACGGTGCGCGTCCGTTTGTAAAACGTGAACAGTTGCATCAAGTGGCTGAAGCGGCACTGCAAGGTGGTGCCATCTTGGCGGTACCCGTTAAAGATACGGTCAAACAAGTTCAACGTCATCACATCGAACGCACCGTTCCCCGTGAAAACTTATGGTTGGCACAAACGCCGCAAGCCTTTCAGGCGAAAGCGATTTTGGCGGCACATGAACGAGCGGTCGAACAACAGGTGATGGGAACGGATGATGCCAGTTTGTTTGAGTGGCTCGGCGAATCGGTACAAGTGGTCCTTGGGGACTATCACAACATCAAAATGACGACGCCCGAAGATTTATTGTTCGGCGACGCGATTTTAGCGAAGGAGGAATTACAATGAGAATTGGTCAAGGCTTTGATGTACACGCATTTGCAGAAGGACGTCCGTTAATCTTAGGGGGAATCGAAATCCCACATGAGCGTGGACTTCTCGGTCATTCTGATGCGGACGTGTTACTCCATACCATTGCGGATGCGGCACTTGGAGCAATTGCGGCAGGTGATATCGGGAAACACTTCCCGGATACGGATCCGGAATTTAAAGATGCAGATTCGAAAGTATTGCTTCGTCACGTCTGGCAGCTCGTGAAAGATCAAGGCTACGTTCTCGGAAATGTAGATGCGACGGTCATGGCTCAACGTCCGAAACTTCGTCCTTACATTGATGAGATGCGCGCGGTCATTGCCGAACTTCTTGAGGCGGACATCGAGCAGGTGAACGTGAAAGCGACGACGACGGAGAAACTGGGCTTCACGGGACGCGAAGAAGGGATTGCGGCGCAAGCGGTCATCTTACTCAACCGGGCTTGACAGAAATGGTATACTATTTGGGCAGAAGAGAAGAAAGGTGGAACTATTATGAGTGAAGTGCGTGTACGCTATGCGCCTAGTCCGACGGGGCATCTCCATATCGGAAATGCGCGGACGGCGTTGTTTAACTACTTATTTGCTCGCCATGCTGGCGGAAAAATGATTCTTCGGATTGAAGACACTGACCAGAAACGGAATGTGTTGAACGGTGTCGAGAGTCAGATGAAATACTTGGAATGGCTCGGCATCGACTGGGATGAAGGTCCAGGTCGTGACGGAGACTACGGTCCGTATTACCAAATGGAGCGTCTTGCGATTTATGAGAAATACGTCAATGAGTTGATGAGCAAAGGCCTTGCTTATAAATGCTACATGACCTCGGAGGAGCTTGAAGCAGAGCGTGAAGCACAAATCGCACGTGGGGAGGCACCACGTTACTCGGGTGCGCACCGTAACCTCACTGTTGAAGAACGTGAAGCGTTTGAAGCGGAAGGGCGTAAACCGTCTATTCGGATTCGTGTGCCGGAAGGCGTGACGTATAAATGGACAGATGTCGTCAAAGGAGACGTCTCGTTTGAATCGAAAGATTTCGGTGACTGGGTCATCGTGAAACAGGACGGCATTCCAACGTACAACTTCGCAGTTGTCGTGGACGACCATTTGATGAAGATCAGTCACGTGTTGCGTGGGGACGACCATATCGCGAACACACCAAAACAGATGATGGTCTATGACGCACTTGGTTGGGACTATCCTGAATTCGGTCACATGACGCTCATCTACAACGACCAACATAAAAAGTTATCAAAACGGGACGAATCGATCATTCAGTTCATCGAACAATATGCGGATCTCGGCTACTTGCCAGCAGCGCTCTTCAACTTCATTTCGCTCCTTGGCTGGTCACCTGTCGGGGAAGAAGAAATCTTCTCGAAAGAAGAGTTCATTGAAATGTTTGATGCGAAACGTTTGTCGAAGAGTCCGGCAGTTTTTGACCAACAAAAACTTTCTTGGATCAACAGTGTATACATGAAGAAGGCCACGCTTGACGAAGTGGTGGCACTCAGTTTACCATTCTTACAAGAAGCAGGACGATTACCCGAGGCGGTATCTATTGAGGAAGCGGATTGGGCGACAAACTTGATTGCATTGTATAAAGAACAAATGACGCACGGAGCAGAAATCGTCGCGTTGACAGACTTGTTCTTCAAAGATGAAATCGAGTATGACGAGGAAGCGAACGCTGTCCTTTCAGGTGAAACGGTACCTGCTGTTCTTGCAGAGTTCAAACAGCAGCTCGAAGCAATCGAAGACTTCACTCCGGAAGCGATTAAAGCGGCGACAAAAGCGACGCAAAAAGCTACCGGTCAAAAAGGGAAAAACTTGTTCATGCCAATCCGTGTCGCGACGACAGGACAAACACATGGACCAGAACTCCCGAACGCCATTTCGTTAATCGGAAAAGAGCGTGTGTTGAAGCGTCTGACAACTCTATTAGCGTAATAAAGGCATTGATGAGGAAAGTAAGCGGTACGACACGTTGCAGAGACTAGAACCTAGGCTGGGAGTTCTAGATGTGTCCCCCGAAGAAGTGCACCTCTGAGCCGTCTCGGTGATATGTAGTCGAGACCGTGACTCGGCGTTAACGAGACTTGAGAGGGGAACGCATTTTCCCAAACAGAGTGGAACCGCGCTTACGGCGTCTCTGTGCCTTGGCACAGGGGCGTCTTTGTTTTTGTATAAGAAAAGGAGATATCGATTATGGGATTTTGGAGCAGTGTACGCGAAGACTTGCGGACTGTCCTGGAACTAGACCCTGCCGCTCGTTCGAAAGTAGAAGTGGCACTGACTTACCCAGGCCTTCACGCCATATGGGCACATCGCATCGCGCACGGATTATGGAAACGTAACATGAAACTGGTGGCCAAATTATTAGCCCAATTCAGTCGTTGGTTGACCGGGATTGAAATTCATCCGGGGGCGGTGCTTGGGGACCGCGTGTTCATCGATCACGGTTTCGGTGTCGTCATCGGTGAGACGGCGATTATCGGGAATGACGTCACTATCTATCAAGGCGTCACCCTGGGTGGAACGGGGAAAGAGAAAGGGAAGCGTCACCCGACAATCGGGAGTGACGTGCTTATTTCAGCGGGGGCGAAAGTACTTGGTAACATCACGGTCGGCGATTGCGTCAAAATCGGAGCGAGCTCGGTCGTATTGAACGATGTGCCGTCTGATTCGACCGTGGTCGGAATTCCAGGTCGTGTCGTCATCCGAAACGGTAAGCGTGTGAAGCAACATGATCTAGATCATCGTTTCCCAGATCCGGACCGCGAATGCCAAGAACGCTTAGAAGCGGCAGTGGATGAACTACAACAAAAATTAGCAACGCTTGAAACGCGGATGGAGGAGAAGACACATGATTCAGCTGTACAACAGTCTAACGAATAAAAAAGAACCGTTTGTCCCGATTGTTCCGGGTAAAGTATCGATGTACGTATGCGGTCCGACCGTTTACAACTACATTCATGTCGGAAACGCCCGTCCGGCGATCGCCTTCGATACGGTTCGTCGCTACTTGACGTATCGTGGGTACGAGGTCAAATACGTCTTGAACTTCACAGACGTGGATGACAAGATCATTCGTACGGCGAATGAATTAGGAGAAGACACGGAGACGCTGACGAATCGCTATATCGAGGCGTATTTAGCAGATACAGGGGCACTTAACGTTCAACCGGCAGACGTGCATCCGCGTGTTACCGATACGATGGTAGAAATCATCGAATTCATTCGTCAATTAGAGACGGAAGGGTTCGCTTATGAATCAGAAGGAGACGTGTATTTCCGGACGAAGAAGTTTGAGACTTACGGAAAATTGAGTCAGCAATCGATTGAAGATTTGCGGGCAGGGTCACGTGTCGATGTCGGGGAGAAGAAAGAAGACCCGCTCGACTTCGTCTTATGGAAAGCGGCTAAACCGGATGAACCATCATGGGATAGTCCGTGGGGCAAAGGACGTCCGGGCTGGCATATCGAATGCTCGGCGATGGCGAAAAAACATCTCGGGACAACAATTGATATTCACGCGGGCGGGCATGATTTGAAATTCCCACACCACGAGAACGAGATTGCTCAGTCAGAAGCTTGCAACCATGCGAAGTTCGCTAACTATTGGTTGCATAACGGCTTCATTAACATTGAAAATGAGAAGATGTCTAAGTCGCTCGGAAACTTCCTCCTCGTCCATGAGGCGTTGAAAGAAGTCGACCCGATGGTCCTGCGCTTCTTCATGTTGTCTGTCCATTATCGTCATCCGATCAACTATAGCCGAGAATTGATTGAACAAGCGGCGAACGGCTGGAGCCGAATCAAGGAAGCTTATCAAAATATTGAATATCGCTTGTCGGTAACGGCTGGACTTGGAGAGGCGAGCGAGTCGATGGAACGGAAGCTTGAATCCATCAAGGCGTCTTTCATCGAATCAATGGATGATGATATCAATACGGCCAACGCCGTGACCGTCCTCTTTGACTTGGCACGGGAAGCGAACATTTATGCGAAGGCCGATCATGTGGCAAAAGCGACGCTAGAGCAGGTCCTGTCGCTATTTGATGAATTGACGGGTGTCCTCGGCTTGACGTTGGCAGAAGAAAAAGAACTATTGGATGCCGAGATCGACCAATTGATTCAAGAACGGAACGACGCACGGGCGGCACGTAATTTTGCCCGGGCTGACGAGATTCGTGATTTACTAAAAGAACAAAGCATCCAACTCGAAGACACGGCCCAAGGGGTTCGGTGGAAGCGGTTATGATGCAACCGAAACAAATGAATGCCCTTGCGCTCGCCTACATGGGAGACGTGGTATACGAAATGGCTGTACGGAGACGCCTGCTCGAGAAAGGATTGACGCGCCCGAATGACTTGCACCGGGGCGCGGTCCGCTACGTCAATGCACGGGCGCAGGCGAGCGTCGTGACATTTTGGTTAGAGACGGATGCGTTGACGGAAGAGGAACAGGCTGTCGTCAGACGTGGAAAGAATGCGAAATCAGGATCGGTTCCGAAACGGGTCGATGTGCACACGTATCGTTATTCCACGGCGTTTGAGGCACTGATTGGGTATATCTATTTGACAGAAAGAAGGGATCGTCTTGAAGAACTCATCAAACAAGCGTTCGAACGACTCGAAGCCGAGTCGACCGAAACGACATGACGGAAATCGGGGAGCGGAGAAACGAACGTTTGACCGCCCTCGTGGGGAACGACCAGATCGCACGCGTCGCCAAAAGGCAGAACGCCCTGACTATAAGGAAGTCGATGTGATGGAGGAAGGGATTGACTTCCTTTACGGTCGTAACCCGGTACTCGAGGCACTGCGAAGTGGTCGTGATATGAATAAAGTATTCATTATGGAAGGTCAGCAAAAGGGACCACTCGCTCAAATCATCGCGATGGCGAACGAAGCATCGGTCCAAGTGTCATTCGTCCCAAAAACGAAACTTGAGAAGATGGCTGGCAGTGAACATCACCAAGGAGTCGTTGCGGCTGTTGCGGCTTATGAATACAAAACAGTCGAAGACATGTTCGCTCTCGCAGCTTCGAAAGAGGAGACACCGCTCTTCATTTTGCTAGATGAGCTCGAAGACCCGCACAATCTCGGTTCGATTCTACGGACCGCCGATGCCGTTGGCGCACATGGAATCATCATTCCGAAACGTCGCTCGGTCGGTTTGACTCAAACGGTTGCCAAAGCCTCGACCGGGGCCATTGAGCATATTCCGGTGGCGCGTGTGACGAACTTGACACGGACACTTGAAGAGTTGAAGGAAAAAGGATTGTGGGTTGTCGGGACCGATGCGAAAGAAAGTCAGGACTATCGTCGATTGGATGGAAATATGCCACTTGTTGTGGTCATTGGAAGTGAGGGCAAGGGGATGAGCCGACTCGTGCGCGAATCGTGCGACTTCCTTGTTCATTTACCGATGGTCGGTCATGTCACGTCACTCAATGCATCTGTTGCAGCGGCGCTCCTCCTGTATGAGGTGCATCGCTCACGTCATCCATTGGCATGAGTATCCTGAAGCGCGAGCTCCTTCTTGTCGACGGATATAATATCATCGGCGCGTGGCCTCACTTGAGAAGTCTCCGCGATGTAGATTTTGAACAAGCACGGAATCTGTTGATTGAGGCGATGGCAGAATATCAGGCTGTGTCCGGCAAAGAGGTCACCATCGTGTTTGACGCCCACATGCGATATGGTCGTGAATCCAAAGAGAAGCGGAGTCGGGTCGACGTTGTCTATACGAAAGAAAATGAGACAGCGGACGAATGGATTGAGCGGCGTGCCCATGAATTAGTGGATGACCGGCTCATTACATTATTCGTTGCGACGAACGATTTCACGGAGCAGTGGGTCATCTTTGGTCAAGGCGCATTGCGCGTTCCGGCGACCGAACTGTTGAAAGATTGGAAGCATGCGAAAACACTGATTGAGCAACAGCGCGTGTCGCTAGAGAAAGAACAAGCAAATCGGAAGACGATTGATATTCCACCACATATTCAAGCAAAGTTTGAAGAAATGCGACGTCGCAAATCAAAAGGTGATTGAAATCACGGACGAGTTCATGAAATGGACTCGTCTTTGTTTCGATTTTGACATTTTTTTGCAAAGGAATGTTGTATACTATTACATATATGAGTTACACAGTATTTAATTGACGGAATTTTTAGAAATTTGTTTGACGCATAGGAGTAGGGAGCCCTATAATGGGACACAACCTTACATAGTTCAGGATCAATCGCCGGGGGGTAACGAGCATGAACGGATGGCCGTACGAACAGTTTGAAAAAATGTCAGACGAAGAGTTGGTCTTATTGGCGCGCAACGAAGGGGATAGCGACGCGCTCGAGTTTTTGATTGAACGATACCGGTATTTTGTGCGGGCGAAGGCACGTTCATACTTTTTGATTGGTGCAGATCATGAGGACATCGTCCAAGAGGGGATGATCGGCCTTTATAAAGGTGTGCGTGATTATAAAGACGAGCGACTTGCGTCATTCAAAAGCTTTGCCGAGATGTGCATTACCCGCCAGATGATCACGGCAATCAAGACGGCGACACGCCAAAAACATATTCCGCTCAATTCATATGTGTCACTCGATAAACCAATTTTTGATGAAGAGTCTGACCGGACGTTGCTCGATGTCATCTTGCCACCACATCCGACTGACCCACAAGAATTAATCGTGACACAGGAAGAACAGTCGTTCATGGAAGCGAAGATGGATGAGATCTTGAGTGACCTCGAACGGAAAGTCTTGCGTCTTTATTTAGACGGGCGCTCTTATCAAGAGATTTCAGACGACCTCGATCGTCATGTCAAATCGATCGATAATGCGTTACAGCGCGTGAAGAAGAAATTCGAGCGTCATGTCGACGTCCGGATGCTCACGAGCTAACCGATTATTGACCGCGTGCCTCCTATGTGATACTTTAAAAGCAGCGCCTTGTCCGTAGACGCCATTTACAGGAGGCGTTTTTTTTTCGCTCTTTTTTAAGAGAGAGTAGTCGAAAGGGGCGCTTATGAATGGCAAAGAAAGTAAGTCTCGCTTGCTCAGAATGCGGGTCTCGAGAGTACTCGACGACAAAAAAAGACGGCGTGTCGACACGGCTTGAAATGAAGAAGTTTTGTCGCCGCTGTAACGCGCATACGCTGCATCGGGAATCAAAGTAACGTAGATTGGTATTCAATGTAGGAGGAAGCTACCATGAACTTTTTGCGCGACGTATGGAAAGAGTTGAAGAAAACGAGTTGGCCGACTCGTAAAGAACTCACGAAATATACCATTACTGTCATCGCGACTGTTGTCGTGATTGGCCTGTTCGTGTTCGGCGTAGATACTGGCGTCAGTTATCTCGTCAATTTATTGATTAACTAAGGAAGAGGTGAAAGCCGTGGAGAAACAATGGTTTGTTGTCCAGACGTACTCAGGTTTTGAGAATAACGTCAAAGAAAACCTAGAACGTCGAATCGGTTCGATGAACATGGAAGATAAAATTTTCCGCGTCCTCGTCCCGACTGAAACGACGCAAGAAGAAGTCACATTGAAGAGTGGCGAGAAGAAAATCAAAGAACGTGAAGTCAAAAGTTTCCCGGGCTATGTGTTCGTAGAGATGGTCATGACTGACGATTCATGGTATGTTGTCCGCAACACGCCAAACGTCACCGGCTTCCTCGGTTCAACGGGTGGTGGGGCAAAACCGATCCCACTCCAACCGGACGAAGTGACAAACGTCTTGTCACAAATGGGACTCATCGAGAAGAAAGATCGTTACAACTATGAACTCGGTGACCTTGTCCGCGTGAAAGAAGGCGCATTTGAGAACTTTGAAGGAACAATCGACGAGATTGAGGCCGACAAAGAGAAGCTCAAAGTCGTGGTCGACATGTTCGGTCGTGAAACGAAAATTGAACTTGATTTCGAACAAGTTCAGAAAATTAACTAAACCCACTTGCTAATCCGTAAAACGGATGGTACAATCGAAAATGTTTGATGTTGTGCTTTATTTCGGTACAAACTCGACCTAATAGATTGAGTGGGAGGGCGCACAACGTCCAAGAAACCACATTTTAGACTTAAGGAGGTGTGTCTCGTGGCGAAAAAAGTTTCTAAACTCGTTAAACTTCAAATCCCAGCTGGTAAAGCAAACCCAGCTCCACCAGTAGGTCCAGCACTTGGTCAAGCAGGTGTTAACATCATGGGATTCTGTAAAGAGTTCAACGCTCGTACACAAGACCAAGCCGGATTGATTATTCCTGTAGTCATCACGGTATACGAAGATCGTTCGTTTACATTCATTACGAAAACTCCACCAGCTGCAGTTCTCTTGAAGAAAGCTGCTGGTATCGAGAGTGGTTCTGGTGAACCAAACCGTAAGAAAGTAGCAACGGTTAAGCGTGACAAAGTTCGCGAAATCGCTGAACTTAAAATGCCTGACCTTAACGCATCATCTGTAGAAACAGCGATGCTTATGGTTGAAGGTACTGCACGTAGTATGGGTATTGTAATCGAAGACTAATTGCTAGTCTCTGGGGTTGTCGGTGAATACTGCTCACCTTCAATCCCTTCATTATGTGGGAGGAAATTCCGCTAACCACAAGGAGGAAAAGATCATGGGTAAAAAACACCAAGAAGCAGCTAAGCTTGTTGACCGCACGAAGTCATACGACCTCGCTGAAGCTGTCGAGCTCGTTCAAAAAACAGCTACTGCTAAATTCGATGAAACAATCGAAGTTGCTGTCCGTCTCGGCGTAGATCCGAAGAAAGCAGACCAACAAATCCGTGGTGCCGTTGTACTTCCACACGGTACTGGTAAAACACAAAAAGTTCTCGTCTTCGCAAAAGGTGAGAAAGTGAAAGAAGCGGAAGCTGCTGGAGCAGACTACGTTGGCGACGCTGAGTACATCAACAAAATCCAACAAGGATGGTTCGACTTCGATGTAATCGTTGCGACACCTGACATGATGGGTGAGGTTGGTAAACTTGGTCGTGTTCTCGGACCTAAAGGCCTCATGCCTAACCCGAAAACAGGAACAGTTACTTTCGACGTAGAAAAAGCAATCGCGGATATCAAAGCTGGTAAAGTTGAATACCGTGTTGATAAAGCTGGTAACATCCACGTTCCAGTTGGTAAGAAATCATTTGAAGCATCTAAACTCTCTGAGAACATCGAGACAATTCTCGAAACACTCATGAAAGTGAAGCCTGCTACTGCAAAAGGAACTTACCTTAAAAACATCTCGCTTTCATCTACAATGGGTCCTGGGATCCGTGTAGCGACTGCAGATTTCCTTAAGTAATCTTGTTGAAATAAATTGTTGACAACGTGTGACACCGCTGATAAAGTAATACACGTTCAACCGAATATGTTGGATTACCGTAGACAGAAGGTGGACATCGGTCCGTAAACCCTTCCGAGGTGTCTTTGCTCGAACTTGAGCCTGTTGTCACAGGTTTACTTTCAAACAATTACGCCCTCGTATGTCTTCATACGAGGGATTTCTTTTGGAGAGCAGCCTCTCGTCCGGTATAAGAATTGACTAGGAGGTGCAAACACATGGCAAACGAAAAAATCGTAGCTCAGAAATCGGCACTCGTCGATGAAATCGCTGAGAAAATGCAAGCGAGCGTTGGAACAGTTGTTGTTGACTACCGTGGACTTACAGTTGAAGAAGTGACTACACTCCGTAAATCACTCCGTGACGCTGGAATCGAGTTCAAAGTTTACAAGAACGGTCTTCTTCGCCGCGCAGCTACTCAGTCGAACTTCGAAGGTCTTGACGAAGTCTTCACTGGTCCTACAGCAATCGCCTTCTCTAAAGAAGACGTTATTGCTCCAGCGAAGATCTTGAACGACTTCTCGAAAGAGCACAAAGCGCTCGAACTTAAAGGCGGAATCATCGAAGGTAAAGTTTCTTCACTCGAAGAAATCAAAGCCCTTGCAGAACTTCCATCACGCGATGGTCTTCTCTCGATGCTTCTCAGCGTACTTCAAGCTCCAATCCGTGGGCTCGCAGTCGCAACAAATGCAATCGCAGAACAAAAAGAAGAGCAATCAGCTTAATTTTTGTCGCGTAGCGTAACTCAAAAAAACTTTTTTACAACATCAAAGGAGGAAAACCATAATGGCTTTCAACAAAGAGCAATTCATCGAAGACCTCAAATCAATGACGGTTCTCGAACTTAACGAACTCGTAAAAACAATCGAAGAAGAATTCGGCGTATCAGCAGCAGCTCCAGTAGCAGTTGCAGGTGCTGGCGCAGGCGCAGCAGCTGAAGAGAAAACTGAATTCGACGTAATCCTCACAAACGCTGGCGCTGGTAAAATCAACGTCATCAAAGCTGTTCGTGAAATCACAGGTCTCGGTCTTAAAGAAGCAAAAGCACTCGTTGACGGAACTCCAGCTCCAGTCAAAGAAGGCGTTTCTAAAGAAGACGCTGACGCAATCAAAGCTAAGCTTGAAGAAGCTGGCGCATCTGTTGAAGTTAAGTAATTCTACTTCACAACCTATAGAAGCTCGCCATGGCGAGCTTCTTTTATTTCCTTGAAGAATGGGTTAGGAGGTTCAACGCATGGGAGATCATTACTATACGAACGATCCACGTTCGGAAAGTGCCCCGGAGACATGGACGTACGAGTTGCGAGGGAAACAGTATCATTTCACTTCGGACCGCGGTGTGTTCTCGAAAGGGTCGGTCGATTTTGGGTCACGTCTTTTAATTGAAACGTTTGAGATGCCTGATGTGTCGGGACGTATTTTAGATGTAGGCTGCGGCTATGGTCCGATGGGGATCTCGCTTGCCGATGCCTCTGGGCGTGAGGCCTTGCTCATTGATGTGAATGAGCGTGCGCTGGCGCTCTCTGAGCAAAACGCCGCCCGTAATGGAGTGACGGTCGAAACACGGCTTTCTCACGCGTATGACGCGGTGGGGGGAGAACGGTTTGCCGCCATTGTCACCAATCCGCCGATTCGTGCGGGGAAACAAGTCGTCCATACGATCTTGCGTGAAGCACATACGCACCTCGTCGGTGGAGGAGCAATCTATGTCGTCATTCAAAAGAAACAAGGAGCACCTTCTGCTAAAAAGTTATTAGAAGAGGTGTTTGGTCAAGTTGAAACGATCGCGAAAGAGAAAGGTTACTTTATTTTTCGAGCAATTCGGTCTTGACAAACGGTGAAGTCTTGTTGACTCGCTATAACGTATATGCTAACATTATAAAATGCCATTGGAATGGAATTCGCTTGAAACTGCCGTGTCTGCCGCTTTTTAGAGACGGAAAACGAGCGACATTCAATGACAATGTTCGATTATTACGCCCGAAAAATTCGCTAAAGAATTGGGGGTCTGAGAGGTGAATCAGTTGACTGGTCAACTTGTTCAGTACGGTCGTCACCGTCAGAGAAGAAGCTTTGCCCGTATCAGTGAGGTATTAGAGCTTCCGAATTTGATTGAAATTCAAACTGCTTCTTATGAGTGGTTCTTGCGTGAAGGATTGAAGGAAATGTTCACAGACATTTCACCGATTTCCGACTTCACAGGAAACCTCGTATTGGAGTTCATCGATTACTCGCTCAGTGAGCCGAAGTATTCTATCGATGAATCGAAGGAGCGCGACGTTACTTATTCTGCGCCACTTCGCGTAAAAGTGCGTCTCCAAAACAAAGAGACAGGTGAGCTCAAAGAACAAGAAGTGTTCATGGGGGATTTCCCGCTCATGACAGAATCGGGAACGTTTATCATCAATGGTGCAGAACGCGTCATCGTTTCCCAGCTTGTCCGTTCACCGAGCGTGTACTATAACGCTAAACTCGATAAAAACGGTAAACGTGGATTTGGCGCAACTGTCATCCCGAACCGTGGTGCTTGGCTCGAACTCGAGACAGATGCCAAAGATATCGTTTATGTTCGTATCGACCGTACCCGTAAAATTCCGGTAACGGTGTTGTTGCGTGCCCTCGGATTCGGTACGGACCAAGAAATTATCGACCTTCTCGGGGATGACGAATACCT
This sequence comes from Exiguobacterium profundum, assembly GCF_042652865.1. GTDB lineage: Bacteria > Bacillota > Bacilli > Exiguobacteriales > Exiguobacteriaceae > Exiguobacterium > Exiguobacterium profundum. The sequence continues at coordinate 33,458 of NZ_JBHSHG010000005.1, read as the reverse complement.
TCGTAACACCCTTGAAAAAGATAATACGGAGTCTACAGAGAAAGCGTTGATCGAGATTTATGAGCGTCTCCGCCCTGGTGAACCACCAACGGTAGAAAATGCGAAATCTCTTCTCGTATCACGTTTCTTCGACCCGAAACGTTACGACTTAGCGAACGTCGGTCGCTATAAGATGAACAAAAAACTTCATCTTAAGAACCGTTTGTTCGGTCAAAAATTAGCGGAAACGCTCGTGGACCCGGAAACAGGCGAAGTACTCGCCGAAGCTGGAACAATCCTCGACCGCCGCAACTTAGATCGTATCCTCCCGCACTTGGAGAACGGCCTTGGCTATATCGATGCGGAACCAACTGGTGGTGTCGCTGAAGGTGAGCCATTCGGTCTTCAGTCAATCAAAGTCATCTCACCGGATGACCCAGATGGAGAGCGTATCTTGAACATCATCGGAAATGGCAATATCGATCGCAGCGTAAAACATATTACGCCAGCCGATATTATCGCTTCAATCAACTACTTCTTCAACTTACTTCACGAAGTCGGAACAACAGATGACATCGACCACTTAGGAAACCGTCGTCTTCGTTCAGTCGGAGAACTTCTCCAAAACCAATTCCGGATCGGGCTTTCCCGTATGGAACGTGTCGTAAAAGAACGTATGTCGATTCAAGATCAAAATGCGATCACACCACAGGCGCTCATCAACATCCGCCCGGTTATCGCATCACTTAAAGAGTTCTTCGGTAGCTCGCAATTGTCACAGTTCATGGACCAAACGAACCCGCTCGCAGAGCTCACGCACAAGCGTCGTCTCTCTGCACTTGGACCGGGTGGTTTGACACGTGAGCGTGCTGGTTTCGAAGTTCGAGACGTTCACTATTCGCACTACGGTCGGATGTGTCCAATCGAAACACCAGAGGGGCCGAACATCGGACTCATCAACTCACTCTCGTCTTATGCGAAAGTGAACGAGTACGGTTTCATCGAAGCACCATACCGTCGTGTTGACCCAGAAACAGGTCTTGTCACTGGCGACATTCAATATATGACGGCTGATGAGGAAGACCTCTATGTCGTCGCACAGGCAAACATGCCGCTCACAGAAGATGGCCACTTTGCAGACGAACAAGTTCTTTGCCGTTTCCGCGGACAAAACTTGTCAGTCGAGCCAAGCCGAGTGGACTACATGGACGTTTCGCCGAAACAGGTTGTTTCTGCCGCAACGGCATGTATCCCGTTCCTCGAGAACGATGACTCGAACCGTGCCCTCATGGGAGCGAACATGCAACGTCAAGCAGTACCACTCCTTCAACCGGATTCACCGATTGTCGGTACCGGCATGGAGTACGTATCTGCGAAAGACTCTGGGGCAGCTATTGTTGCGAAATACCCAGGTGTCGTCGAACGCGTCACAGCGCGTGAAATCTTGATCCGTCGCACGTCTGACGTGAACGGTTCTGAGGTTTCAGGTGACCTTGACCGTTACAAACTTCAAAAATATGTCCGTTCGAACCAAGGGACATGCTATAACCAAAAACCAATCATCGCAGCTGGTGACCGTGTCGAAAAAGGAGAAATCCTTGCAGACGGTCCATCGATGGATATGGGTGAGCTCGCGCTCGGCCGTAACGTCGTCGTTGCCTTCATGACATGGGATGGTTACAACTATGAGGATGCGATCATCATGAGTGAGCGTCTCGTGAAAGATGACGTGTACACGTCGATTCATATCGAAGAGTACGAGTCAGAGTCACGCGACACGAAACTCGGACCAGAGGAAATCACACGTGATATTCCAAACGTCGGAGATGACGCACTTCGTAACTTGGACGATCGTGGAATTATCCGCATCGGAGCTGAAGTCAAGGATGGCGACATCCTCGTCGGTAAAGTAACACCTAAGGGCGTTACAGAATTGACGGCGGAAGAGCGTCTCTTGCACGCAATCTTCGGTGAGAAGGCACGTGAAGTACGTGATACGTCACTTCGTGTACCAAACGGTGGAGACGGAATCATCTTGGATGTCAAAGTGTTCGACCGTGAAAACGGTGACGAGTTGTCTCCAGGCGTCAACCAAATGGTACGTGTCTATATCGTTCAAAAACGTAAGATTCACGAAGGGGATAAGATGGCGGGACGTCACGGTAACAAAGGTGTTATCTCGCGAATCCTCCCTGAAGAAGATATGCCATACATGCCAGACGGTACACCGGTTGACATCATGCTCAACCCGCTTGGGGTACCATCTCGTATGAACATCGGTCAGGTACTTGAGCTCCACCTTGGTATGGCGGCGAAGAAGCTCGGTATCAAAGTGGCAACACCTGTATTCGATGGAGCGCGTGAGGAAGACGTATGGGCAACGATTGAAGAGGCTGGTATGGATAAAGATGCGAAAACACGTCTCTATGACGGTCGTACGGGTGAACCGTTCGATAACCGCGTCTCGGTCGGTGTCATGTACATGATCAAACTCGCGCACATGGTTGATGACAAACTTCACGCTCGTTCGACAGGACCATACTCACTCGTTACGCAACAACCGCTCGGTGGTAAAGCACAGTTCGGTGGTCAGCGCTTCGGGGAGATGGAAGTTTGGGCTCTTGAAGCGTACGGTGCAGCCTACACGCTCCAAGAAATCTTGACAATCAAGTCGGATGACACGGTCGGTCGTGTGAAAGCATATGAGGCCATCGTGAAAGGCGAGAGCGTTCCGAAAGCGGGCGTTCCTGAATCATTCCGCGTCTTGATCAAAGAGCTTCAAGCGCTCGGTATGGAAGTCAAGATGATGTCAGCGGATGATGAAGAAGTCGAAATGAAAGATGAAGATGACGACAACATCCCGAACGCAACATCGGCGTTAGAACAAGTCGTTCAACCGACTGTTACGGAAGAGGAATAAGGCGAAAAGGGAGGTCGGCCCCTTGGTAGATGTTAATCGATTTGAATATATGAAAATCGGCTTGGCTTCATCAGAGAAGATCCGTTCGTGGTCTTACGGTGAAGTCAAAAAGCCGGAAACGATCAACTATCGTACACTTAAACCAGAGAAGGACGGATTATTCTGTGAACGAATCTTCGGTCCTACGAAAGACTGGGAATGTTACTGTGGGAAATACAAACGTATCCGTTATAAAGGAGTCATTTGTGACCGCTGTGGCGTTGAAGTGACGAAAGCGAAAGTGCGTCGCGAGCGAATGGGCCATATCGAGCTCGCGGCACCAGTTTCGCACATCTGGTACTTCAAAGGGATTCCAAGCCGCATGGGGCTTGTTCTCGACATGTCACCACGTGCGCTTGAAGAAGTCATTTACTTCGCATCTTACGTGGTCACAGAGCCAGGTGATACTCCGCTTGAGAAGAAACAACTTCTCTCGGAAAAAGAATTCCGTCTCTATCGTGAAAAATACGGTAGCGACTTCAAAGCAGACATGGGTGCTGAAGCCATCCGTACACTTCTTCAAGACGTTAATCTTGAAAAAGAAGTAGGCGAGCTTCGTGAAGAGTTGAAAACAGTCCAAGGTCAACGTCGTACACGTGCGATTAAGCGCTTGGAAGTTCTCGATGCATTCTTCACTTCAGGAAACAATCCAGACTGGATGATCCTTGAAGTACTTCCTGTCATCCCACCAGAGCTTCGCCCGATGGTACAGCTTGATGGTGGACGCTTTGCGACATCTGACTTGAACGATTTGTATCGTCGAGTCATCAACCGGAACAACCGTCTCAAACGTTTGCTCGACCTCGGCGCGCCGAACATCATCGTGCAAAACGAGAAGCGTATGCTTCAAGAAGCGGTTGACGCCCTCATCGACAACGGTCGTCGTGGTCGTCCGGTAACAGGTCCTGGTAACCGTCCGCTTAAATCACTTTCACACATGTTGAAAGGGAAACAAGGTCGTTTCCGTCAAAACCTTCTCGGTAAACGGGTCGACTATTCAGGACGTTCGGTTATCGTCGTAGGTCCGAACTTGAAGATGTATCAGTGTGGTCTTCCAAAAGAGATGGCGCTTGAACTCTTCAAACCGTTCGTGATGAAAGAGCTTGTCGGTCGCGGCATCGCTTCAAACATCAAGAACGCCAAACGCAAAATCGAGAAGATGCAACCTGAAATCTGGGGCGTCCTTGAAGAAGTCATTCGTGAGCATCCGGTCCTCTTGAACCGTGCCCCGACACTTCACCGCCTTGGTATTCAAGCATTCGAACCGATTCTTGTTGAAGGTCGTGCGATTCGCCTTCACCCACTCGTATGTACGGCATACAACGCCGACTTCGATGGTGACCAAATGGCCGTCCACGTTCCGCTCTCTGCAGAAGCACAAGCGGAAGCACGTCTTCTCATGCTCGCTGCGCAGAACATCTTGAACCCGAAAGACGGAAAACCAGTTGTTACACCATCGCAGGATATGGTCCTCGGTAACTACTACATCTCACTCGAACGTGAAGATGCCGTCGGTCAAGGGAAAGTGTTCTCGAACGTCAACGAAGCGTTGATTGCTTACCAAAACGGTTATGTCCACTTGCACTCGCGTGTGGCACTTCCGGCACGTACGCTCAACAACCCGACGTTCACAGACGAACAGAACGAGAAATTGCTCATTACGACAGTTGGTAAGATGATCTTCAACGAAATCTTGCCAAATACGTTCCCATACTTGAACGAGCCGACGATGGAAAACTTACAGGAAGCAACGCCTGATAAGTACTTCATCGACAAAGGGGCGAACGTTGCGGAAGAAATCGCATCACGTCCAATCATCGACCCGTTCAAAAAAGGGTTCCTTGGAAAAGTCATCGCGGAAGTGTTCCAGAAGTTTGAAACGACGGAAACAAGCCGCATGCTTGACCGGATGAAAGATCTTGGCTTCAAGCACTCGACAAAAGCGGGTGTGACGGTTGGGATTGCCGATATCATCGTACTTCCGGATAAACAGGAAATCCTTGATGAAGCACAAAAACAAGTCGACCAAATCATGAAGTCGTTCCGTCGTGGTCTCATCACTGAAGATGAGCGTTACGAGCGCGTTGTCCGTGCTTGGAACGAAGCGAAGGATGAAATTCAATCTCGATTGATGAAATCCCTCAACCGCCTGAACCCAATCTTCATGATGTCTGACTCAGGTGCCCGTGGTAACGCATCGAACTTTACGCAGCTTGCGGGTATGCGTGGTTTGATGGCCGCTCCATCTGGTCGCATCATCGAACTTCCAATCAAATCGTCATTCCGTGAAGGTCTGACGGTTCAAGAGTACTTCATCTCGACTCACGGGGCTCGTAAAGGTCTTGCCGATACAGCCTTGAAGACAGCCGATTCAGGTTACTTGACGCGTCGTCTCGTTGACGTAGCGCAAGATGTCATCATCCGTGAAGAGGATTGTGGAACAGACCGCGGAATCCGTGTTTCTGCACTCCGCGAAGGTACGGAAGAAATCGAAAGCTTGTACGACCGTCTCGTCGGACGTACATCGTTTGAAACGGTCACACACCCTGAAACGGGCGAAGTGTTGATCGATAAGAACGAATTGATCACAGAAGACATCGCGCGCATCATTGTAGATGCGGGTGTTGAAAAAGTTGAAATCCGTACAGCCTTCACATGTAACACGTCACACGGCGTATGTAAGAAGTGTTACGGACGCAACTTGGCAACTGGATCAAATGTTGAAGTCGGGGAAGCCGTCGGTATCATTGCCGCACAATCGATCGGTGAGCCAGGAACGCAGCTTACAATGCGTACCTTCCACACAGGTGGGGTTGCCGGAGACGATATCACACAAGGTCTTCCACGTATCCAAGAGGTATTCGAAGCCCGTAACCCGAAAGGTCAAGCGGTCATCTCGGAAATCTCTGGTACGGTCATCGACTTCACAGAATCGCGTGACAAGCGTGAACTCACGGTCGAAGGATTCAGTGAGACTCGCTCATACACGATTCCATTCGGAGCGCGTCTCCGCGTTCAAATCGGCGACACAGTAGAAGCCGGTGAAGTCTTCACGGAAGGTTCGATCGATCCGAAAGAATTGCTCGCCGTCCGTGGTGTATCTGGTGTTCAGAACTATCTTCTCCAAGAAGTTCAAAAAGTTTACCGGATGCAAGGGGTAGAAATCGGTGATAAGCACGTTGAGGTCATGGTTCGCCAAATGCTTCGTCGTGTCAAAGTTATCGAATCAGGTGACACACCACTTCTCCCTGGATCACTCGTCGACATCAGCGTCTTCAAAGAAGCGTGTAAAGATGCGATTCGTGATGGAAAACACCCAGCGACTGCGAAACCAGTCCTTCTCGGAATCACGAAAGCTTCACTTGAGACAGATTCGTTCCTCTCAGCGGCTTCGTTCCAAGAAACGACTCGCGTCTTGACAGATGCAGCAATCAAAGGGAAACGTGACTATCTCCTCGGACTCAAAGAGAACGTCATCATCGGTAAACTCGTTCCAGCTGGTACTGGAATGGCCGTCTACCGTGATGTGGAACTCAAAGAAGATGAGGCGCCAGTTGCGCTCGAAGATACAACAGTCGAGTAAAATACGTCTTGACAGCGCAGGTTGGCGGTGCTACTATGATTTAGTGCCGCCAATCGGTTGTTGTCGATGACAACGATGTCCAGCAGTCGGCAAGCTACTTGGACGTCCATCCGAACTTTCTACGGGAAGGTTTGGCTGCTACAATTGCCACTTTCAAGGTATAACTCACGTTTTTGCGAGGTCATGGAATGCCTACGCCTCGTAAAAACGTTTCGTTATGACCTTAAATGAACCACCCGGGTCGGTGGGACTAGAAAATAGCAACATTCAGGAAGGGAGGATCTTCAAAGATGCCTACTATTAACCAGTTAGTCCGTAAAGGACGTAAATCGAAAGTCGTGAAATCTGACTCTCCAGCACTTAACAAAGGTTACAACAGTTTCATCAAGTCACAAACAAACGTGAGCTCACCACAAAAACGTGGTGTTTGTACACGTGTTGGTACAATGACTCCGAAGAAACCGAACTCGGCGCTTCGTAAGTATGCTCGTGTTCGTTTGACTAACCAAATCGAAGTGACTGCGTACATCCCAGGTATTGGCCACAACCTTCAAGAGCACAGCGTTGTTCTTATCCGTGGAGGACGTGTAAAAGACTTACCAGGGGTACGTTACCACATCGTTCGTGGTGCGCTTGACACTGCAGGTGTTGATGGACGTATGCAAGGCCGTTCTAAATACGGTACGAAACGTCCGAAAGCTGCGAAGAAGTAATTCTCGCAAACTAAACTACAATTGAAATTTTGAAAGGAGGGTACTCGGATGCGTAAAAACCGTGCAGAACGTCGTGACGTTATCGCAGATCCGATCTACAACTCGAAATTGGTAACTCGCCTCATTAACCGTGTCATGTTAGACGGTAAAAAAGGTACAGCTCAAACTATCATTTACAACGCATTTGGCATCATCGCTGAACGCTCAGGCAAAGAGCCTATGGAAGTGTTCGAAGAAGCAATGAACAACATCATGCCTGTACTTGAAGTTAAAGCACGCCGTGTAGGTGGAGCTAACTACCAAGTTCCTGTAGAAGTTCGTCCAGAGCGCCGTACAACACTTGGTCTTCGTTACCTCGTGAACTACGCTCGTCTCCGCAACGAAAAAACGATGGAGCAACGTATCGCGAACGAAATCATGGATGCAGCCAACAACACTGGTGCATCTGTTAAGAAACGCGAAGACATGCATAAGATGGCAGAAGCTAACAAAGCGTTTGCTCACTATCGTTGGTAATTTAATCGTAAAGTCCACTCCGCCAAGCATGGCTTAACGGAGTGGCTTTCGGGTATAATCATATCGTGTGCGCGCACACGAAAATCAAACATGCGGAAGGAGAATACCCAGTATGGCAAGAGAATTCTCCCTAAAGAATACTCGTAACATCGGGATCATGGCTCACATCGATGCCGGTAAAACGACAACAACTGAACGTATTCTTTATTACACAGGTCGTATCCATAAAATTGGTGAAACGCACGAAGGTGCTTCACAAATGGACTGGATGGAGCAGGAGCAAGAGCGTGGAATCACGATCACTTCGGCTGCGACAACTGCACAGTGGAATGGCCACCGTGTAAACATCATCGATACACCTGGACACGTAGACTTCACTGTAGAAGTTGAACGTTCACTCCGTGTACTTGATGGTGCGGTTGCTGTACTTGACGCTCAGTCAGGTGTAGAACCACAAACAGAAACTGTATGGCGTCAAGCGACGACATATGGTGTACCACGTGTCGTATTCGTCAACAAGATGGATAAAATCGGCGCAGACTTCTTGTACTCTGTGAAGACGCTCCACGATCGTCTTCAAGCGAACGCTTACGCGATCCAACTCCCAATCGGAGCAGAGGACGATTTCAAAGGGATCATCGATCTCGTTGAAATGAAGACTTACATGTACAACAACGACCTCGGTACTGACATCGAAGTAACAGATGGCTTCCCAGCTGACATGGCTGACCAAGCTGAAGAACTTCGCGGTCAATTGATCGAAGGTGTTGCTGACTTCAACGAAGAGTTGATGATGAAGTACCTTGAAGGTGAAGAGATTTCAATCGATGAATTGAAAGCTGCAATCCGTCAAGCGACACTTAGCGTTGAATTCTACCCTGTACTCGTTGGTTCTGCCTTCAAGAACAAAGGTGTTCAGCTCATGCTTAACGCCGTTGTTGATTACCTCCCATCACCAGTTGATGTAGAGTCAATCAAAGGGATCAACCTCGATACAGAAGAAGAAATCACACGTGAGCCTTCTGACGAAGCTCCATTCTCAGCACTTGCGTTCAAAGTTATGACTGACCCTTACGTCGGTAAATTGACGTTCTTCCGCGTGTACTCTGGTACAGCTGAAGCGGGATCATACGTGAAGAACTCGACTAAAGGGAAGCGTGAGCGTCTCGGTCGTATCCTTCAAATGCACGCAAACAGCCGTGAAGAGATTCCAATGGTATTCGCTGGTGACATCGCCGCTGCTGTTGGTTTCAAAGACACGACTACTGGTGACACGCTTTGCTCTGAGAAAGATAACATCGTTCTCGAGTCAATGACGTTCCCAGAACCAGTTATCTCGGTTGCAATCGAGCCTAAATCGAAAGCAGACCAAGATAAGATGGGTCAAGCTCTTGCGAAACTCGCAGAAGAAGATCCAACATTCCGCACTGAAACAAACCCTGAGACTGGTCAAACGATCATCTCTGGTATGGGTGAGCTTCACCTTGACATCCTCGTTGACCGTATGCGTCGCGAATTCAAAGTAGAAGCTAACGTTGGTGCACCACAAGTTGCTTACCGTGAAACAATCCGTGGCGCTGCGAAGATCGATTCGAAATTCGTTCGTCAGTCTGGTGGACGCGGTCAGTACGGTCACGTTGTCGTAGAATTCGAGCCGAACGAAGAAGGCGCTGGATTCGAGTTCGAGAACAAGATCGTCGGTGGTGTTGTACCACGTGAATACGTCCCTGCTGTTCAAAACGGGATTGAAGAAGCTCTCGAAAACGGTATCCTCGCTGGTTACCCAGTAGTAGACGTTAAAGCTCGTCTCGTATTCGGTTCGTACCACGATGTTGACTCGAACGAGATGGCGTTTAAAGTTGCTGCTTCGATGGCGGTTAAACAACTTAAGGACCAAGCGAAAGCTGTTATCCTTGAGCCAATGATGCGTGTTGAAGTTGTTATCCCAGAAGAATACATGGGTGACATCATGGGTGACGTCACGTCACGCCGTGGACGCGTAGAAGGTATGGAAGCTCGCGGTAACGCACAAGTCGTTAAAGCGATGATTCCACTTTCAGAAATGTTCGGTTACGCAACATCACTTCGTTCACGTACACAAGGACGCGGAACGTACTCGATGCACTTCGATCACTACGAAGAAGTACCGAAATCAATCGCTGAAGAAATCGTCAAAAAAGCGAACGGCTAATAACGGTTGTATCGCTAGATTGATTGTTGTAAGCTAAGGAGGACGTATGTTAAAAGTAGCCTACGTCTTCCTAGTTAAATAAAACTAATCGTTTAATAGAGGAGGAATCTAGAATGGGTAAAGAAAAATTCGACCGTTCTAAGCCGCACGTTAACGTTGGTACAATTGGCCACGTTGACCACGGTAAAACAACTTTGACTGCAGCAATCTCTGCTGTACTTTCACGTGCACAAGGTAAAACAGCTACTAAGTTCGACCAAATCGATGGTGCTCCAGAAGAGCGCGAGCGCGGTATCACAATCGCAACAGCTCACATCGAGTACGAAACTGACAAGCGTCACTACGCACACGTTGACTGCCCAGGACACGCTGACTATGTTAAAAACATGATCACTGGTGCTGCTCAAATGGACGGCGCGATCCTCGTTGTATCTGCAACAGATGGCCCAATGCCACAAACACGTGAGCACATCCTTCTTTCACGTCAAGTAGGTGTTCCTTACATCGTAGTATTCATGAACAAAGTTGACATGGTAGACGACGAAGAGCTTCTCGAACTCGTTGAAATGGAAATCCGTGAACTTCTTTCTGAATACGACTTCCCAGGCGACGACCTCCCTGTAATCAAAGGTTCTGCACTTGGCGCACTTAACGGTGAAGCTCAGTGGGAAGAAAAAGTTATGGAACTCATGAACGCTGTTGATGAGTACATCCCAGAACCAGTTCGTGACACTGAAAAAGACTTCATGATGCCTGTTGAGGACGTATTCTCAATCACTGGTCGTGGTACTGTAGCGACTGGTCGTGTTGAGCGTGGTGTTCTCCGCGTCAACGACGAGATCGAAATCGTTGGTCTTACAGAAGAAACGAAGAAAACTGTATGTACTGGTGTAGAGATGTTCCGTAAGCTTCTTGACTATGCTGAAGCTGGCGACAACATCGGTGCACTTCTCCGTGGTGTATCACGTGACGACATCGAGCGTGGACAAGTACTTGCTAAGCCAGGTTCAATCACACCACACTCTAAATTCAAAGCATCAATCTACGTTCTTTCTAAAGAAGAGGGTGGCCGTCACACGCCATTCTTCGCGAACTACCGTCCGCAGTTCTACTTCCGTACAACTGACGTAACAGGTATCGTTCACCTTCCAGAAGGTACTGAAATGGTAATGCCAGGAGACAACATCGAGTTGACGATCGAATTGATTTCTACAATCGCGATCGAAGACGGTACACGTTTCTCTATCCGTGAGGGTGGCCGTACTGTAGGTGCTGGTTCAGTAACAGAAATCATCGAGTAATCGATTGATTCAACTGAACAACATTAAGCAGTCCGCAATATGCGGGCTGCTTTTTTGTGTTTCCATCACAACATGGTAAGATGAGGCATACGAGAAAGGAGTGGCGTCATGCTGAAGCAACTAGAGACTATTTGTCGCTTGAATGGGATTGAGTATCGCATTGGCGGTTCTGAGCTGTTAAAGCATCATGGCATCGTCGAGGTAACGAATGACATCGATGTTTTTGTTGAACCGGACCAGTTTGAAAAAATCGATCGCGTACTTAGTCGTGCTGGGGAGAAGAAACCATCAGATTCTCACGACGCATACGTAACGACCTACTTTGGAGAGTATATATTCGAGGGAACAGATGTGGACGTCATGTCTAGTTTCCGAATGAAGTGTACCGACGGAATCTATACGCATCCTTTCATTGAACCAGATGGACAATGGATGCACCTAGAAGAGTGGGTCGTCCTTTACACGGTCATCGGACGAGAGGATAAATTAGCGTCATTGCTCCGCTATTTCAAGACGCACAGTGTTAATGAAGGAATTGTTCAAGACTGTTTAAAACGAGCGCCACAATCGGTCATAGAAGGGGTGACAGAGCGTTTTGGAGAGGTGATGAAACGCTAGGTCGAGTTGACATGGGAGTTCGTTTGAAAAATAGTTCAATAAAAGAATGAATTTTTGCTTGCAAAAGCTCGCGAATCTTGTTACATTAGGGAACGTTGAGCAACTCATCAGACAACCAGCAACTTCAAAAATCTAATCTTGCATTCCATGACCAGATTAGATATAATGATTAAGTGTTTGTGCGAGTGGTGAGAGACTTTACAGCAGAAAACGGGTCCAATCGTTGATTTGCAATGATCGGATGCCTCTGCTGACACAAGCACGCTGCGTTGAAGCGGGAGGTTATGACACGCCAGGCAGCATTGCCATGGCCGGTGTGGAAATTTCCGCGGAGAATTGTCTATTTTTAAAGTAGGCGACAAAGGAGGGAAACAAACATGGCAAATGAAAAAATTCGTATTCGTTTAAAAGCATATGACCATCGCGTTCTCGATCAATCAGCTGAGAAGATCGTTGACACTGCGAAGCGTTCAGGTGCAAAGGTATCGGGTCCAATCCCGCTCCCAACTGAAAAATCGGTTTACACGATTCTTCGTGCGGTTCACAAGTACAAAGATGCTCGTGAGCAGTTCGAAATGCGTACACACAAACGCTTGATCGACATCGTAAACCCAACACCGAAAACAGTCGATTCGCTTATGCGTCTCGAGTTACCATCAGGTGTAGACATCGAAATCAAACTTTAATTCTTCATATAGTAGATACTAGCCAGAAGAGACAATTAATTATTAACAGGAGGTGTATCTCATGGCTAAAGGAATCTTAGGAACAAAACTTGGTATGACTCAAATCTTCAACGAAGCAGGCGAAGTTGTACCAGTAACAGTAGTTGCTGTAGAAGGTAACGTCGTTCTTCAACTTAAAACAGTTGACACAGACGGTTACGAAGCAGTTCAACTTGGTTTCGGAGACATCAAAGAATCACGTCAAAACAAACCATCAAAAGGTCACGCTGCGAAAGCAAACGCGACACCTAAGCGCTTCATCAAAGAAGTTCGTACTTCAGTAGAAGGATACGAAATCGGTCAAGAGATTAAGGCAGACATTTTCGCTGCAGGTGAATTAGTAGACGTAACAGGTACATCGAAAGGTAAAGGATTCCAAGGTGCGATCAAGCGTCACGGACAATCACGTGGACCAATGGCTCACGGTTCGCGCTACCACCGTCGTCCTGGTTCGATGGGTCCTGTCGCTCCTAACCGCGTATTTAAAGGGAAACTTCTTCCTGGTCAAATGGGTGGAGAGCGTAAAACAATTCAAAACCTTGAAGTCGTTAAAGTTGATGTGGAACGTGGCCTTCTCCTCGTGAAAGGTGCTATCCCAGGCGCTCGTAAATCGAACGTCATCATCAAATCAGCGGTCAAAGGTAACTAATTAACTGCACGGAAAGGAGGAATTACGAATGCCTAAAGTAGCTTTGCTTAACCAAACAGGTTCACAAGTTGGCGAAATCGAATTGGCAGAAGCCATCTTCGGAATCGAGCCAAACGAATCAGTACTTTACGACGCAATCGTCATGCAACAAGCATCACGCCGTCAAGGTACTCACGATACGAAAGGTCGCTCGGAAGTACGCGGTGGCGGCCGTAAACCATGGAAACAAAAGGGAACTGGTCGTGCGCGCCAAGGTTCTATCCGCTCACCACAATGGGTTGGTGGTGGTACAGTCTTCGGTCCAACACCACGTTCATACTCTTACAAACTTCCTAAGAAGGTTCGTCGTTTAGCACTTCTCTCGGCTCTTTCGTCGAAAGTACAAAACAACGAAATCATCGTCCTCGAAGGCCTTGCTTTCGATGCACCAAAAACAAAAGATATGGCTGCTGTACTCAACAGCTTATCAGTAGAACGTAAGGCTCTTGTAGTCACAGCGGACTACAATGAGACTATCGCTCTCGCAGCTCGTAACATCCCAGGAGTGACTGTGATCGACGCAGCAGGCGTAAACGTTCTTGACCTCGTTGCTAACGACAAAGTCATCTTCACTAAAGATGCGGTTGCGAAGGTAGAGGAGGTGCTTGCATAATGGCTCAAGCATACGATATCATCAAACGTCCGATCATCACTGAGCGTTCAGTTAGCCTCATGGAAGCTAACAAATACGTTTTCGAAATCGACGTAAAAGCGACTAAATCGCAAGTGAAACACGCTATCGAAACAATCTTCAACGTGAAAGTTGCTTCGGTAAACACAATGAACTACAAACCGAAAGCGAAACGTGTCGGTCGTCACTCTGGTTACACAGCTCGTCGTAAAAAAGCGATCGTAACCCTTGCTGAAGGCAACACAATCGACTTCCTCGGTTAATTAACTACCTTAGAAGAAAAGGAGGGAATCCTCGATGGCAATCAAAAAGTTTAAGCCGACCACTAACGGTCGTCGTAACATGACATCTCTCGACTTTGCAGAGATCACAACGAATCGCCCTGAAAAATCGTTAACTGAAAAGCTTTCGAAAAAAGGCGGACGTAACAACCAAGGTCGCTTGACTGTTCGTCACCAAGGTGGCGGTCACAAGCGTAAATACCGTATCATCGATTTCAAACGTAACAAAGATGGCGTTGCAGGACGCGTAGCAACGATCGAATACGATCCAAACCGTTCAGCAAACATCGCACTCATCAACTATGTAGATGGTGAGAAACGTTACATCCTCGCTCCTAAGGGCATCAAAGTAGGCATGGAAATCATGTCTGGTCCTGAAGCGGATATCAAAGTGGGGAACGCTCTTCCACTCGTAAACATCCCTGTCGGTACAACAATCCACAACATCGAGCTTAAGCCTGGTAAAGGCGGTCAGCTAGTTCGTGCGGCTGGTGCATCGGCACAAATCCAAGGACGTGACGGCAAGTACGTCATCGTTCGTCTTCAATCAGGTGAATCACGCTTGTTCCTCGGCACTTGCCGCGCGACAATCGGTTCAGTTGGTAACGAAGAACACGAACTCGTAAACATCGGTAAAGCAGGACGTTCACGTTGGTTAGGCAAACGCCCAACAGTACGTGGTTCTGTAATGAACCCGGTTGATCACCCACACGGTGGTGGTGAAGGTCGTGCGCCAATCGGTCGTTCGGGCCCACTTACTCCTTGGGGTAAACCAGCTCTTGGTCTTAAGACTCGTAAGAAAAACAAATCGAGCGACATGTACATCCTTCGTCGCCGTAAGAAATAATTACTACATGATTCTCGGGCGGTTCGAAAGGGCCGTTCCCGAATCATTCCAAAGGGAGGTTCTAACATGGGTCGCAGCTTGAAAAAAGGTCCATTCGCAGATCACCACTTACTCGCTAAAGTTGACAAACTCAACGAATCTGGTGAGAAGCAAGTCATCAAAACTTGGTCACGTCGCTCGACGATCTTCCCAGAATTCATGGGTCACACGTTCGGTGTGCACGATGGTCGTAAACACGTACCAGTATTCGTGACAGAAGACATGGTTGGTCACAAACTTGGTGAATTCGCTCCAACACGCACGTACAAAGGTCACGGATCAGACAAGAAAACGAAACGGTAATTTGAGGGGAGGTCAAATCCATGCAAGCTAAAGCATCAGCTAATATGGTCCGTCTTGCTCCTCGCAAAGCACGTCTCGTTGTAGACTTAATTCGCGGGAAACAAGTCGGCGAAGCGCTCTCTGTCCTTGCTCACACGAACAAGGCAGCATCGCCAGTCGTTGAAAAAGTATTAAAATCAGCGATTGCTAACGCAGAGCACAACTACGATATGAACATTGAGAACCTCGTTGTAACAGAAGCTTACGTAAACGAAGGTCCAACACTCAAACGCTTCCGCCCACGTGCGATGGGTCGCGCAAGCCGTATTAACAAACGCACAAGCCACATCCACATCGTGGTAACTGAGAAATAAGGAGGGATATGTAGTGGGTCAAAAGGTAAATCCGCACGGTCTTCGCGTTGGTGTTATCAAAGACTGGGATTCGCGTTGGTACGCTGAGAAAGACTACGCTGATCTCCTTCATGAAGACTTCGTTATTCGTGAATACATCGAAAACAAAATGAAGGATGCTAGTGTTTCTAAAGTTGAAATCGAACGCGCTGCAAACCGCGTGAACATTTCGCTTCACACTGCGAAGCCAGGTATGGTAATCGGTAAAGGTGGTTCTGAAATCGAATCACTCCGTAAACACATTACAAAAATCGCTGACGGAAAACGCGTTCACATCAACGTTGTTGAAGTGAAAAACGCTGACGCTGTTGCGAAGCTTGTAGCAGAAAACATTGCTCGTCAATTGGAAGGTCGCGTATCATTCCGTCGTGCAATGAAACAATCTATTCAACGTTCGATGCGTACTGGCATCAAAGGGATCAAAACAGAAGTTTCTGGTCGTCTTGGTGGCGCTGATATCGCTCGTTCAGAGAAGTACTCGGAAGGAACAGTTCCACTTCACACACTCCGTGCCGACATCGACTACGGAACAGCTGAAGCTGACACAACTTACGGTAAAATCGGCGTAAAAGTTTGGTTATACCACGGTGAAGTTCTTCCAACAAAAAACAACACAGCGAAAAACGCTGAATAATAAACACTCTTTCAGGAAGGAGGCAACACACTATGTTGTTACCTAAACGCGTGAAATATCGTCGTGTACACCGTGGTAAAATGCGCGGGAACGCTAAACGCGGCACAACTGTACACTTCGGTGAGTTCGGTCTCCAAGCTCTCGAAGCGAGCTGGATTACAAACCGTCAAATCGAATCAGCACGTATTGCAATGACACGTTATATGAAACGTGGTGGTAAAGTGTGGATCAAGATCTTCCCACACAAGCCGTACACTAAAAAGCCTCTCGAAGTCCGAATGGGTTCGGGTAAAGGTGCTCCAGAAGGCTGGGTAGCTGTAGTTAAGCCTGGCAAAGTAATGTTCGAAATCGCAGGTGTATCTGAGGAAGTGGCACGTGAGGCACTTCGTCTTGCATCGCACAAACTTCCAGTAAAATGTAAGTTCGTGAAACGTGAAGAAAATGGTGGTGATACGAATGAAAGCAACTGATCTCCGTCAATCAACAACTGAAGAGCTCAACGGTAAAGTGGGCGAGTGGAAAGAAGAACTCTTTAACCTTCGCTTCCAACTTGCTACAGGTCAGCTTGAGAATCCTGCTCGTATCCGTGAAGTACGCAAGTCGATTGCGCGTGCTAAAACGATTCTTCGTGAACGCGAACTCGGCATCAACAACGGCTAATTACATCGGATTCTTGAGAGGAGGTAACACTCATGGAACGCAACAACCGTAAAGTGTTCACTGGTCGCGTCGTGTCTGACAAAATGGACAAAACGATCGTCGTCGCAGTAGAAACAAAGGTTCGTCATAAACTTTATGGCAAACGTGTAAACTACACGAAGAAATATAAAGCACACGATGAGAACAACGTCGCTAAAGTGGGCGATATCGTTCGCATCGCGGAAACACGTCCTCTTTCAAAAGACAAACGTTTCCGTCTTGTAACAGTAGTAGAAGAATCAGTAATCATCTAATAACAGTTCGGATTTATTAAACATCCGGAGGGAGGTACACTCGCATGATTCAACAAGAATCTCGCTTGAAAGTAGCAGACAACTCTGGCGCGCGTGAACTGTTGACAATTAAAGTCCTCGGTGGTTCTGGTCGTAAGACTGCAAACATCGGTGACATCATCGTCGCAACGGTAAAACAAGCAACACCAGGTGGCGTTGTTAAAAAAGGTGACGTTGTCAGAGCAGTTGTCGTTCGTACAAAACGCGGCGCTCGTCGTAAAGATGGTTCGTACATCCGTTTCGATGAGAACGCAGCAGTCATTATCAAAGATGACAAGAGCCCACGCGGCACACGGATCTTCGGGCCAGTTGCACGTGAACTTCGTGAAAAAGAATTCATGAAGATCGTTTCGTTGGCACCGGAAGTACTTTAATTTCCAATTTCAATCCTATAAGGAGGTGCGCAAACGATGCATGTTAAAAAAGGCGATACAGTCCAGGTAATGTCTGGTAAAGATAAAGGCAAGCAAGGGGTTATCCTCAAAGCTATGCCAAGCAAAAACCGCGTAGTGGTTGAAGGCGTAAACGTGATGAAAAAACACGCGAAACCTTCACAAGCGAATCCACAAGGCGGGATCCTTGAGATCGAAGCACCAATTCACGTCTCGAACGTAATGCCACTCGACCCTAAAACTGGCAAACCAACTCGTGTTGGTTTCAAAGTAGTCGATGGTAAAAAAGTTCGTGTCGCGAAATCGGGCGAATCACTCGATAAATAAGAAGAACGTGACGAAAGGAGGTCCATTCGACTATGAACCGTTTGCAAGAGAAGTATAAAAGCGACATCGTGAAAGCGATGATGGATAAATTCAACTATGACTCGGTCATGCAAGTACCGAAAGTCGAAAAGATTGTCATCAACATGGGTGTAGGTGACGCTGTTTCGAACTCGAAAGCACTTGATATGGCAGTTGAAGAATTAACAATTCTTTCAGGTCAAAAACCACTCGTAACGAAAGCGAAGAAATCAATCGCTGGTTTCAAACTTCGTGAAGGTATGCCAATCGGTGCGAAGGTTACACTTCGTGGCGAGCGCATGTACGATTTCCTCGACAAATTGGTAACTGTTTCACTTCCACGTGTACGTGACTTCCGCGGTGTATCGAAGAAAGCATTCGACGGACGCGGTAACTACACGCTTGGCGTGAAAGAGCAACTTATTTTCCCTGAGATCGATTACGATAAAGTATCTAAAGTACGCGGTATGGACATCGTTGTTGTTACAACAGCAAACACAGACGAAGAAGCACGTGAATTGCTCACACTTCTCGGTATGCCATTCCAAAAATAATCTAGAGGGAGGTCGACAACATGGCTAAAAAGTCAATGGTGAATCGCGAACTTAAACGCGAGAAACTCGTTGCCCAGTACGCTGAAAAGCGTGCGAAGTTGAAAGCTGAAGGCGATTATATCGGACTCAGCAAATTGCCACGTAACTCGTCACCTGTACGCTTGCACAACCGTTGCAGCATCACAGGTCGTCCGCATGGTTACATGGGTAAATTCGGGATCAGCCGTATCAAGTTCCGTGATCTTGCATACAAAGGTCAAATCCCTGGTGTTAAAAAAGCAAGCTGGTAATCCACTAACAGTGTGAAAGGAGGTACATCGCATGGTAATGACAGACCCTATTGCAGATATGCTTACACGTATCCGTAACGCTAACATGGTTCGCCATGAAAAAATGGAGCTTCCAGCTTCGAACATTAAACGTGAGATCGCTGAAATCCTTAAGCGTGAAGGTTTCATTCGCGATGTTGAATATATCGAGGACGCTAAACAAGGTACACTTCGTCTTTTCCTTAAATATGGAGCAAGCAACGAACGTGTAATCACTGGTCTCAAACGTATTTCGAAACCAGGTCTTCGCGTATACGCAAAAGCTGATGAAGTACCTAAAGTACTCGGAGGACTCGGGATCGCAGTTCTTTCGACATCTAAAGGTCTTATGACTGATAAAGAAGCTCGCCAACAACAAGTCGGCGGCGAAGTGCTCGCCTACATCTGGTAAGTCACTTTTCTAACAAGAACGGAGGTGTAATCAATGTCACGTATTGGTAAAAAACCAGTTACGATTCCTGCTGGCGTTACTGTAACAGTTGCTAATGACAACACGGTCACAGTAAAAGGTGCTAAAGGTGAACTTTCGCTTTCAGCTAACCCGGCATTGGAAATCAAAGTTGAAGAGAACGAATTGACGGTTGTTCGTCCAGACGAATCGAAAGAAAGCCGTACAATTCACGGTACGACACGTGCCCTTATTGCCAACATGGTACAAGGTGTGTCGAACGGATTCCAAAAAACACTTGAGATCTCGGGGGTTGGTTACCGTGCTACGAAGCAAGGTAACAAACTCGTCCTCAACCTCGGCTACTCGCACCCAATCGAGTACGTTGCTGAGGAAGGTATCGAAATCGAAGTTCCTTCAAACACGCAAATCATCGTAAAAGGGATTAACAAAGAGCGCGTCGGTCACGTTGCTGCTCAAATCCGCTCGTACCGTGCTCCAGAACCTTACAAAGGTAAAGGTGTTCGTTACTCTGATGAACGTATTCGCCGTAAAGAAGGTAAGACTGGTAAGTAATTCGTCACGAAATGAACGGAAAGGAGTGGCATAAATGATCACAAAGGCAGATAAAAATGCAGTTCGTAAAAAACGTCATGCTCGCGTACGTCGTACGATCACGGGGACAGCAGCTCGTCCACGTTTGAACGTATTCCGTTCGAGCAAGCACATTTACGTTCAACTTATCGATGACGCGGCACAAACAACGCTTGTGTCTGCATCTTCGAAAGATAAAGCTCTCGATCTTACAAATGGCGGTAACGTTGAAGCAGCGAAAGCTGTTGGTAAACTTGCTGCAGAACGTGCACTCGAGAAAGGTATCGACACAGTTGTGTTCGACCGTGGTGGATACCTCTATCATGGCCGCGTCAAAGCTGTTGCAGAAGCAGCTCGTGAAGCAGGTCTTAAATTCTAATAAAAAGGAGGGGACACTCGATGCGCCAGTTAGACGTTAACATGGAACAACTTGAAGAACGCGTTGTTACCGTAAACCGCGTCGCGAAAGTCGTAAAAGGTGGCCGCCGCTTCCGTTTTGCTGCTCTCGTAGTCGTAGGTGACAAAAATGGTCACGTCGGTTTCGGTACAGGTAAGGCACAAGAGGTGCCAGAAGCGATTCGCAAGGCTATTGAAGCCGCTAAGAAAAACATGGTACAAGTACCTATGGTTGGTACAACAATTCCACACGAAATCACAGGAGTATTCGGAGCAGGTCGTGTATTCATGAAACCAGCTTCTGAAGGTACTGGGGTTATCGCTGGTGGTCCAGTTCGTGCGGTGCTCGAACTTGCAGGTGTAGGTGACATCCTTTCGAAATCGTTAGGTTCAAACACACCGATCAACATCGTCCGTGCGACGGTACAGGGCTTGACTGAGCTCAAAAAAGCAGAGGAAGTTGCTAAACTACGTGGTAAAAGCGTAGAAGAACTTCTTAACTAAGGGAGGGAACTAGACATGGCGAAACTCGCAATCACCCTCACACGCAGCACAATTGGTCGTCCGGAAGGTCAGCGTGTTACTGTACGTACACTCGGTCTTCGCAAAATGCATCAAACGGTCGTTGTCCCAGACAACGTCGCGATGCGCGGTATGATCAATAAAGTGTCGCACCTTGTGACTGTAAAAGAAATCAACGAATAATAAAGATTTTAATAAATAAGGAGGTGCCACTATGAAACTCCATGAATTGAAGCCAACTCCAGGTTCACGTCACGAACGTAACCGTGTCGGTCGCGGTATGGCGACTGGTAACGGTAAAACTTCTGGTCGTGGACACAAAGGTCAAAAAGCTCGTTCGGGCGGTGGCGTTCGTCCAGGATTTGAAGGTGGACAAAACCCACTTTACCGTCGTCTTCCAAAACGCGGTTTCAACAACCCAACTCGTAAAGAGTACGCGGTTGTTTCCCTAGACACGCTTAACCGTTTCGAAGCAGGTACTGAAGTTACTCCAGAACTCTTAATCGAGACTGGTGTTGTCAGCTCTGCTAAAGACGGAATCAAGGTCCTTGCTAACGGCAAGCTTGAAACTAAATTGACTGTAAAAGCCAACAAGTTCTCGGGTGCAGCGAAAGAAGCAATCGAAGCAGCTGGCGGTACAGTTGAGGTGATCTGATGTTTCAGACGATCTCCAATATGTGGCGCGTGAAAGATATTCGACAGCGTATTCTCTTCACACTCGCAATCATCATCATTTTCCGCATCGGGGCTCATATCCCGGTGCCGATGGTGAATACGGATGTGTTGCGTTTTGACTCAGGAGGTCTTCTTGACTTCTTGAACTTGTTTGGAGGAAATGCTTTACAGAACTTCTCCTTGTTCGCAATGGGGATCATGCCGTACATTACGGCATCGATCGTTGTGCAACTTTTACAAATGGACGTCGTTCCAAAGTTTGCCGAATGGGCTAAACAAGGAGAGGCGGGCCGTAAAAAGTTAGCGACGGTCACGCGCTATGGGACGATCATCTTAGGCTTTGTCCAAGCGACTTCACTGTCGTTTGGATTTAACCGCCTCTACCCAGGTCTCGTCAATGAGACGTGGGGAACGGCAACTTACTTTGTGATCGCGATTGTACTCACTGCGGGTACAGCGTTCTTGATGTTCCTTGGTGAAATGACAACGGAGAAAGGTGTTGGGAATGGTATTTCCATCATTATCTTCGCCGGTATCGTCGCCGGGTTCCCAAGAATCTTCACGCAGATTTATGAAACAAAACTCCAAAACGCTGGAGATGCATTGTTCATTAATATCGTTTACTTGGTTGTATTGGCACTTGTTATTTTGGCTGTGACGGTTGGGATCATTTATGTTCAACAAGCGGCACGCAAAATTCCAATCCAATATGCAAAACGCACGGCGAACCGTACCCCAGTGGGCGGTCAGTCAACGCACTTGCCAATCAAACTAAACGCAGCAGGTGTTATCCCGGTTATCTTCGCGATTTCCTTCATGGTAACACCACCAACTGTTGCAAGCTTCATTGCTTCGCCGGAGACAACGCAAAAATTACAGACGTACTTTGACACGACGGCGCCAATCGGAATGTCGATTTACGTTGCGTTAATCATTGCGTTTGCCTACTTCTATACATTTATTCAGGTCAACCCTGAGCAAATGGCAGAAAACCTGCAGAAGCAAGGTGGTTATATTCCTGGGATTCGTCCTGGGGCGCAAACAGAACAGTACATCACGAAGTTGCTGTATCGATTGACTTTCTTCGGAGCGATCTTCTTATCGCTCGTGGCGATCATGCCGACAATCTTCATTAAGCTTGCCGGTCTTCCAACTTCCGTTCAAATCGGAGGAACGAGCTTGTTGATCGTCATCGGGGTAGCCCTCGAAACGATGAAACAAATCGAAAGTCAACTTGTAAAACGACACTATAAAGGCTTTATCCGTTAAAGCGGAAGGAAGGGTTGACCCTTCCTTCCTGTCGTGTTTACAAGCCCTTCGTGAAAATCAAAACTGGAGGCTAACCGAGATGAATCTAGTACTCATGGGCTTACCGGGTGCTGGGAAAGGGACTCAAGCGGCTAAAATCGTAGAAGAGTACCAAATCCCTCACATTTCGACAGGCGACATGTTTCGTGCGGCAATCAAAGGCGGAACGCCACTCGGTAAAGAAGCCAAGTCATTCATGGATAAAGGTGAACTCGTACCGGACGAGGTAACAATCGGAATCGTACGTGAACGCCTTAGCCAAGATGACACAGAAAAAGGTTTCTTACTCGATGGATTCCCGCGTACTGTTGCTCAAGCAGAGGCACTCGAAAGTTTGCTTAAAGATTTGGGGAAACAGATTGACCACGTCGTCAACATCGATGTGGATGCGGAAATTCTCGTCCCACGCTTGACAGGTCGTTGGATCTGCCCAACGTGTGGTGCGACATATCACGTGATCTTCAACCCACCAAAAGTGGAAGGCATCTGTGATGTGGATGGGTCGGCTCTCATGCAACGTGAAGACGATAAAGAGGAAACGGTTCGCCGTCGCCTTGACGTCAACATCGAGCAATCGAAACCACTCATTGACTTTTACGCTGAAAAAGGGTATCTTCGTACATTGGATGGAGATCGTCCAATCGATGTCGTATATGCCGATGTCAAAGCATTACTCGGTGATACTGAATGATCATCACGAAGACGCCTCGTGAAATTGCGATTATGCGTGAGGCTGGGCAAATTGTTGCTCGAACGCACCAGGTGCTCAAACAGCACATTAAACCAGGAATCACGACGCTTGAGCTCGACCGGATTGCGGAAGATTACATTCGCAGCCAAGGTGCGACGCCATCGTTCAAAGGCTATAACGGTTTTACCGGTAGTGTTTGCGCTTCGGTGAACGAAGAGCTTGTTCATGGCATTCCAGGAAAACGGGTATTGAAAGATGGAGATATTATCTCAATCGACATCGGTGCCTACTTTAATGGATACCATGGAGATTCCGCTTGGACTTATCCAGTGGGAACAATCACAGAAGAGACACAGCGGCTACTTGACGTAACCGAAGAAAGTCTGTATAAAGGATTGGAGCACGCCAAGGCTGGAGGGCGATTGACAGATATTTCGCATGCGATTCAAGCATATGTTGAATCACATGACTTTTCTGTCGTCCGCGAATACGTCGGTCATGGTGTTGGACAAAATTTGCACGAAGAACCGCAAATTCCACACTATGGTCCACCGGGGAAAGGGCCGCGCCTGAAGACTGGGATGACGTTAGCCATTGAACCAATGGTTAATGCTGGTCAACGCTATGTTCGAACACTGGCTGATAACTGGACAGTTGTCACCGTGGACGGTAGCATGTGCGCCCACTTTGAGCACACCATCGCCATCACAGACGATGGATACGAGATTTTAACGAAACTCGATTCCGGTGAATGAGGCTCTATTGTTTCATACTGATCCGTTCTGGATCCTTCTCTCACAGTAGATGGCAATAGATCGTCTGTGCTCCTAAAGATTTTCATATAGAAAGGGGAATAAATGATGGCGAAACAAGATGTCATTGAAGTGGAAGGCACTGTTGTCGAACCACTTCCGAACGCAATGTTTAAAGTGGAGTTAGAAAACGGCCACACGGTGCTCGCGCACGTCTCAGGGAAAATTCGGATGCACTACATTCGGATCCTTCCAGGTGACCGCGTAACTGTTGAGTTGTCTCCATACGACTTGACTCGCGGGCGGATTACGTACCGTTATAAGTAACTCCGATTTTTCCAGGAGGAGGGTATACTCATGAAAGTAAGACCGTCGGTAAAACCGATTTGCGAAAAATGTAAAGTTATTCGCCGTAAGGGTAAAGTAATGGTAATTTGCGAAAACCCGAAACACAAACAAAAACAAGGTTAATTTCAGAGGAGGTGCACACATGGCACGTATTGCTGGTGTAGATATTCCACGCGAAAAACGTATCGTTATTTCGCTCACATACATCTATGGTATTGGTAAAACAAAAGCACAAGAAATTTTGAAGGCTGCTAACGTATCTGAAGAGACACGCACACGCGACCTTACTGAAGATGAACTCAACCGTATCCGTGAAGCAATTGACGGAATCAAAGTTGAAGGTGACCTTCGTCGTGAAGTTTCACTTAACATCAAACGTTTGATCGAGATCGGCGCATACCGCGGTATCCGTCATCGCCGTAGTCTCCCTGTTCGCGGTCAAAACACGAAGAACAACTCGCGTACTCGTAAAGGCCCACGCCGTACAGTAGCGAACAAGAAGAAGTAAAGGAGGGAATTGAACAATGGCGAAACGTAAGCAAAACGTACGTTCTAAACGTAAAGTTAAAAAACATGTTGAAGTCGGTGTGGTACACATCCGTTCTACATTCAACAACACAATTATCACAATCACTGATACGCAAGGTAACGCGATCTCATGGGCTACTTCTGGTAACCTTGGATTTAAAGGATCACGTAAATCGACTCCGTTCGCAGCGCAAATGGCTGCTGAAACTGCAGCGAAAGTTGCAATGGACAACGGTATGCGTACAGTAGAAGTTAACGTTAAAGGTCCTGGTGCTGGACGTGAAGCGGCTATCCGTGCGCTCCAAGCTACTGGTCTCGAAGTTACTGCAATCCGTGACGTAACTCCAGTTCCGCACAACGGTTGCCGCCCTCCGAAACGTCGCCGCGTATAATCGCTTGAGCGTGTGAGGGGTTTACCTAGCACGACAGCTTATACTTTAGCAGCTCAAACTGCACGGCAGGATATACTCAAGGAGGGGTTCAGATGATCGAGATTGAAAAACCAAAGATCGAAACGGTCGAAATCAGCGAGGATGCTACGTTTGGTAAATTCGTAGTAGAACCGCTTGAACGTGGATATGGCACTACTCTCGGTAACTCACTACGTCGAATTCTATTGTCATCGCTCCCAGGTGCAGCGGTAACAGCGGTTCAAATCGATGGCGTGCTTCACGAGTTCTCTACGATTGACGGTGTTGTCGAAGACGTCACTCAAATCGTACTCAACCTCAAGAAGTTGGCACTCAAAGTGTACTCGGAAGAAGAGAAAACGCTTGAGATTAACGTTTCAAGTGCCGGTGCTGTCACTGCGGCAGACATTACCCATGATAGCGACGTTGAAATCTTGAATCCTGAGCTCCACATCGCGACTCTCGCTGACAATGCGACGCTTCGCATGCGTTTGACTGCTCGCCGTGGTCGTGGTTACGTCCAGGCAGAAGATAACAAACGTGATGATATGCCGATTGGGGTCATTCCAATCGATTCGATCTATACACCGATTCAACGCGTGAACTACGAAGTAGATAAAACACGTGTAGGTCAAGACGCTAGCTTCGATAAGCTTTTGTTAGACGTGTGGACAGATGGTTCAATTCGTCCGGAAGAAGCTGTATCATTAGGGGCTAAAATTTTGACTGAACACTTGAACATCTTCGTTGGTTTGACAGATGAGGCTCTCAACGCAGAAATTATGGTCGAGAAAGAAGAAGACCAAAAAGAAAAAGTACTCGAAATGACGATTGAAGAACTCGATCTCTCAGTTCGTTCGTACAACTGCTTGAAGCGCGCTGGCATCAACACTGTTCAAGAACTCGCAAACAAATCAGAGGAAGAGATGATGAAAGTTCGTAACCTCGGACGTAAATCACTCGAAGAAGTTCAACACAAGTTGGACGAACTCGGTTTGGGCTTGCGTAAAGAAGACTAAGTTCAACCGAAGGAGGGAAATGTAATGGCTTATTCGAAACTTGGCCGTACAAGCTCGCAACGCAAGGCGCTTTTGCGTGATCTTGCAACTGACCTAATCATCAACGAGCGCATTCAAACAACTGAACAAAAAGCGAAAGAACTTCGCCCAGTCGTTGAAAAATTGATCACTCTTGGGAAACGTGGCGATCTTCATGCCCGTCGTCAAGTAGCTTCATTCGTTCGCAAGGAGAACGCTGGAGAAAAAGACGCAATCCAAAAATTGTTCGAAGACGTGGCACCACGCTACGCTGAACGTCAAGGTGGATACACGCGCATCATGAAAGTCGGCCCACGCCGCGGTGATGGTGCAGAAGTTGTAATCATCGAACTCGTCTAATTCATTAGGCAGTCAACAGGGCATGCGGTGACGTATTGCCCTGTTTCCACATCAGAAAGGAGTCGACCCATGGAATCACAAATTATGGTACGGGATGTCGTATTTCATTACCCTGGACAGTCTGAGCCGGCGCTTAACGGCCTATCGCTCGATGTATATAAAGGGGAATGGCTTGCGATTGTCGGCCATAATGGTTCTGGCAAGTCGACACTGACGAAGTTGTGGAACGGACTTCTCATTCCTGAACAGGGGGAAGTTCGCGTCGAGACACTCGATCCGTCGAACGCCGCAGACGTGTGGGACGTTCGAACGCGAATCGGGGTCGTCTTTCAAAATCCCGACAATCAATTTGTCGGGGCGACCGTGCGCGATGATGTGGCATTTTCTCTCGAAAACATGGGACTTCCACGTCAAGAAATGGTTCGTCGAATTGATGACAGTCTAGCGCGCGTTGGATTATCGGAACTAGCGGACCGTGAACCGCATCAGTTATCCGGTGGACAAAAGCAGCGCGTTGCGATAGCTGCGGCTCTCGCAATGCGCCCGCGTGTCCTCGTGCTCGATGAAGCGACCTCCATGCTCGACCCGATTGGGCGACAAGAGGTATTACAAACGGTACGACAGCTCGTCTCGGAAGGGATGACCGTTGTCGCCATTACACACGAGCTCGACGAAGTGTTGTTTGCTGACCGTATCATTGCATTGTCGAAAGGCAAGATTGCGATGACCGGCACACCTGAAGACGTGTTTCAACATCCAGATACGCTTCGTGACATTCAACTAGATGTCCCGTTTATCGTTCGGATGCAACTCGAACTGAAGGCACGTGGCATTCCACTCGATCGTCTGATGCTACAACATTCGGAGTTGGTGAACCATCTATGCCGATACGCATTGAAGAAGTAACATATCAATACCAAATGAATACTCCGTTTGAACGAACCGCGCTGCGCGATGTGAATGTAACCATTCCGTCGGGAGCGCTTGTTGCGTTTCTTGGGCATACTGGCTCAGGGAAATCGACACTCGTTCAACATATGAACGGCTTATTGCGCCCGACTGACGGACGTGTGGTGGTCGATGATATCATTGTCACCCCGATTCGGACGCGCCGTGACAAGAAACAGAATCTTTTGCCGCTTCGGCGTCGCGTTGGGCTCGTCTTTCAATATCCAGAGCACCAATTGTTTGAAGAGACGGTCGAACGCGACGTCATGTTCGGTCCGCGCAACTTTGGCGCGACAGATGCCGAAGCGAAAGAGCGAGCCCACGAGGCCCTTCGTCTCGTCGGCTTGGATGAAACGTTATGGGACCGTTCGCCGTTTGATCTTTCAGGAGGGCAGATGCGCCGTGTCGCGATTGCAGGTGTTTTAGCGAGCCGGCCTGATGTGCTCATTGTCGATGAACCGACAGCGGGTCTCGACCCAATTGGGAGACGAGACATGCTCGCCTTATTCAAACGTTTACGAGAAGAGTTGAACCTTACGTTGATCCTTGTCTCGCATGACATGGATGATGTACTCGCCTATGCGGAGCGCGTCATCGTGATGGAGCGTGGTCAGGTGGCGTTTGATGGGGACCCGTTTGAATTGTTCCAAGACGAGGTACTGGTGCGACGTCTCCAGCTCGACATCCCGCACGTCTTACGATTCGCTCGTGACATGGCACCGGTTCTTGGAGAAACGTCCATCCCGCTCGTACGAACCGAGAGCGAGCTGGCGGATTGGGTGGCGGAACGGCTGAAAGGGGGAGCGACATGATTATCGGTCAATATATACCCGGACATTCGTGGCTTCATTCCCTTGATGCGCGTGCCAAGACGCTCTTCATTTTAGGATTCATCCCAGTTGTTTTTTTAGCTGACAACTTATGGACGAATTTATTTTTACTCGCGTTCACGTTGTTTGCGGTCAAACTGTCACAGTTATCGTGGCGCTATTTATGGAACGGTCTTCGCATGATCTTATTTTTGATCGTCTTCACGTTGATCTTACAACTGTTATTCAATCGAGACGGGACACTTCTATTCGAATTAGGACCGATTGCGATTTATTCGGAAGGAATTCGAATGGGGCTGATTGTCTCGCTTCGCTTCTTTTATCTCGTCATGTTGACGACACTCGTGACGTTAACGACGACACCGATGGAATTGACCGATTCGATTGAAGCGGGGCTACGACCATTCGAACGGATTCGTGTGCCGGCCCATGAGATTGCGTTGATGCTCTCCATCTCACTTCGTTTCCTACCGACGCTTGCGGACGAGACGGACCGGATCATGAAAGCCCAGCAGGCGCGTGGGGTCGATTTGATGAGTGGACCTTGGAAATCCCGCCTAAAAGGGGTCATCCCGCTCTTGATTCCATTGTTCATCTCCGCGTTTAAGCGTGCTGAGGACCTCGCTACGGCTATGGAAGCCCGTGGTTACCGAGGAGGAGAAGGGCGGACGAGGTTGCGTGAAATGGAATGGCAAATGCGTGACACAGCCGTATTACTCATCTTTATCGCGTTGACGCTCATTTTGTTTGGATTGAGAGGGATTGGATGAGACGAATTAAACTGATTGTCGCCTATGATGGGACACATTATGCGGGATATCAAGTGCAGCCGAATGGCAATACCATTCAAGCGGAGATTGAATCTGTCTTGGCACGTATGCATCGATATCCGGTAAAAATCGTCGCCTCAGGTCGTACAGACGCTCGCGTCCATGCGTTAGGACAGGTGATTCACTTTGACACGTCGTTAGAGATGCCCGCTGAGCGCTTCGTCAAAGCGTTAAACGCCATGCTACCAGACGATATCCTCGTTAAACAGGCGGAAGAAATAGACGATACGTTCCACGCACGTTACGGTGCGAAGCGAAAAGAGTATCGCTATTATATCCGTCAGACCGAGGATCCGTTTCGTCGGCACTATGCTGCGACCGTGACGTATAAGCTGAGCCTTGAGGCGATGCGTCAAGCGATGGAGCGGTTGATTGGGACCCACGACTTTACGTCGTTCTCTGTGACAAAGGCAGAAGTCGAAGATCGGGTCCGTACTATCTATGAAGCAGAAGTGCTCGAAATGGGAGACGAGATCATATTCCGTTTCGTTGGATCAGGTTTTCTATACAACCAAGTCCGCATCATGGTAGGGACGGTCATCGAGGTAGGGAGAGGCAAGTATCAGCCCGCAGAGATCACACAAATGCTAGAGGCGAAGGACCGCCGCGTAGCGGGGATTACCGCCCCCCCACACGGTTTGTATTTGTGGAATGTGAATTATGAAAAAGTAGATTGACATTCCCCTTATAAAATCGTATTATATTCATTGGCATTTCATTTTCAAATTTAGAGATGAACCACAATCTTAGCCCCGTAAACTAGGATTATGATAAAGCATCAAAAAATTAAGTGAACAGACATTTCTAGGAGGTATTCCACATGCGCACAACATTCATGGCTAAAGCATCTGAAGTAGAACGCAAATGGCTCCTTATCGACGCAGAAGGCAAAACACTTGGTCGTTTGACTAGTGAAGTAGCTTCACTTCTTCGCGGTAAGCACAAGCCGACTTTCACACCACACGTTGATTGCGGAGACCACGTCATCATCATCAACGCTGAGAAAATCAAATTGACTGGTAACAAATTGAATGACAAGATCTACTACCGTCATTCAGGTCATCCAGGCGGTTTGAAATCACAAACTGCAAAAGAGCTTCTCGCAAAACGTCCAGAGCGTATGCTTGAACTCGCGATCAAAGGGATGCTTCCAAAAGGATCACTCGGTCGTCAACAATTCAACAAACTCCACGTTTACGCTGGAGCTGAACACAAGCACGAAGCACAAAAACCAGAAGTTTACGAACTTCGCGGTTAATCGAGACACAGGGAGGAACTAAACGATGGCAGATGTACGTTACTACGGAACAGGCCGCCGCAAACACTCGGTGGCTCGCGTTCACCTCGTTGCAGGTGACGGTAAAGTTGTTGTAAATGGCCGCGATATCTCAGAATACTTCGGTCATGAGACTTTGAT
This sequence comes from Exiguobacterium profundum, assembly GCF_042652865.1. Taxonomy (GTDB): domain Bacteria; phylum Bacillota; class Bacilli; order Exiguobacteriales; family Exiguobacteriaceae; genus Exiguobacterium; species Exiguobacterium profundum. The sequence continues at coordinate 2,412 of NZ_JBHSHG010000005.1, read as the reverse complement.
CATGATGGCTAAATCACCACTCGTATTGACTGAAACAGAAGGTAAATACGATGTAATCGTTAACGTTAACGGTGGTGGATACACTGGACAAGCTGGAGCAATTCGCCACGGCGTATCACGTGCGCTTCTTCAAGCGGACCCAGAATTCCGTCCAAGCCTCAAAGAAAAAGGCTTCTTAACTCGTGACGCTCGTATGAAAGAACGTAAAAAATACGGTCTTAAAGCAGCACGTCGCGCACCACAATTCTCGAAGCGTTAATCTTCGCGATGTGGTTCGAACTCTCCATCCTTTCGGGTGGAGAGTTTTTTGTTTGAAATAGTCGATTCCGAACCCGTCAAGAAAACGCTTTTTTTGATATACTGATATCGAAACAGTTAGAAGGGGGAAGCAATATGCTTACAGTAGAGCAAGTACGCGAGGAATTGGCGGGGCTTGTTGATCCGACGATCAACCGAACGCTTGGAGATACAGCAGGGGTAAAAGACATCCGAATCAAAGAAGACTATGTCAGTGTAAAAGTGGCACTCGGTCAAACTGGGAGCGGGGAACAGCTTCAGTTACAACAAGAAATCGTCACGTTGCTCAAGGGGAAAGGCTTTAAGACGGTCGGGCTTCGCTTTGAGGCATTGAATGATGAAAGTTTGAAAGAGGCGACGAAACCGGCAATCCTCCGTGAAAACTCAGGGACGACGTTTATCGCCATCGCTTCTGGTAAGGGTGGCGTAGGAAAATCGACAGTATCCGTCAACTTGGCTGTCGCGCTTGCGCGAGCGGGCAAAAAGGTCGGTTTGATCGATGCGGATATTTACGGCTTCAGTGTTCCAGATATGCTTGGTATTGAGGAACGACCGGTTGTTCGCGGCGAGAAGATCATTCCAGTCGAGCGTTTTGGCGTAAAAGTCATCTCAATGGGATTCTTCGTTGAAGACAATGCGCCGGTCATCTGGCGTGGACCGATGCTCGGGAAGATGTTAAATAACTTCTTCAATGACGTCGAGTGGGGCGATCTTGACTATCTCTTGCTCGACTTACCGCCGGGAACGGGGGATGTCGCGCTCGATATCCATTCGATGCTCCCATCATGTCAGGAATTGATTGTCACGACACCTCATGCGACAGCAGCATTCGTTGCGGCTCGTGCCGGAGCGATGGCAATCAAAACGAACCACAAACTATTAGGTATTATTGAAAACATGGCTTATTTCGAAAGTAAGCTAACTGGTGAAAAAGAATACGTATTCGGTTACGGTGGTGGAGAAAAGCTGTCAGAAGCATTGAAGAGTAAGCTACTTGCTCAAATCCCGCTCGGCCAACCGTACGACAATGAAGAGGACTTCGCACCTTCTGTCTATCGGGATGGACATCCGTTCGAGCATACGTATGATGAGTTGGCGCAAGCAGTCATTAAACAAATAGAAGGGTGAATCGGTGAGAGATGAAAGTACAAGGTTTTTTACGTTTGTTTTGGACAACGCTCGTATTCGGGACGTTGTTCGGGTTCCTGATGAATTTATTGGCGAACCCGGGTTATTTGGTCAGTCAGTCCTGGGAGGCAATTGTCACGGCGCTTAGTTACTCGAGTACATGGACGGGGATCAGCATGATGGGCTTCTTTGCCTATTTGATTATTCATCGGGTCGGACTCGATTTATTTAGAGGGCCACGTCTATGGAATCGCGTTCAAGTGTTACTAATCGCATTTGCGATTTTTGATGCCGTCTACTTACGGATGCTCGCATTCGGTAATGATCACATGTGGCGTTATATCGGTGAGATGCTTGTGTTACTCATTGTCGCTTGGGTCGTTGCTGCGAGTAAGGCGAAACAAACAAATAGGAGTGCTTTCATCCCGACACTTTTCTTAATGACTGTCATTACGTTAATTGAATGGATTCCAGCTCTGCAAACAACGGACGAGATTCCATTGCTCTGGCCGGCACTAGCCACATTGGTGTTTGCGAACGCTTATCAGGTATTAATGCTTCATCGCTTTCAACAGACAGGACAAGCGGTTCAAGTCGCTTCACCCGAAGTTAGAAAGAAAAAAACGAAGAAACAGATGTCGTCTAAATCATCGTAAAAAGTAAATGGTTGTGTGGATAATCCGAAGTGTTTTGGGTGATCCGCCAACCATTTTTTATTCATTTCAACAAAACAAAGAAAAATTAAAGTTTTTTTAGAAAAATAGTTGACGGTTTTTTAGGATGCTGATATATTAATAAACGTCGCTGATGTTGTTCACGAAACAAACTTCAGGAAGCGAAAAAAATAATAAAAAGTGGTTGACTTTAATAACTCAAATCGCTATTATTAAAAAGTCGCTAACACGACAACGATTGGTCTTTGAAAACTGAACGATGAGGCAAAAATAAGTTTTACAATTTTTGAATGAAGCGCAAGCTTCGTCAATT
>NZ_JBHSHG010000002.1:0-43844 GCF_042652865.1 Exiguobacterium profundum | reverse complement strand
GGAAGTTAAGCGTCTCAGCGCCGAAAGTAGTTGGGGGATCTCCCCCTGTGAGGATAGGACGTTGCCAGGCCAACGCAGAAGACGATCAAGCATATGCTTGATCGTCTTTTTTCATATTTTGATAGTTTAGGAGGAATAACAGATGGCTCCTGCTCGGGAAAATCCATTTACATTTTTAGAGGTTCTAGAACAGCATGTTCGTGAACACCGCGTCTCTTTTCACGTACCAGGTCATCATAACGGTACAGTGGTTGATGATCGCTTACCTGATGCATTCGCAAAAGTCATGCCTTACGATTTGACTGAGCTAGCACATTTAGACGATTTGCACGATGCCTCGGGAATCATTGAGCAAGCAGAATGTGCATTGGGTAAGTTGTATGAGAGTAAAAGTAAATGGCTTGTCAACGGATCGACTGTGGGAAATTGGAGTATGCTCGCGGCAACAGTGAAACGTGGTGAACGGGTATATGTTCAACGGAACTCACATAAATCGATTTGGAACGCGATCGAGTGGTTAGGATTAAAGCCAGTATTACTAACGCCTACCATTGAGCGCGGCACAGGTATCCCGACGGTCGTAACATTAGATACGATTAAACAGGCCATTCAAGAATTTCCTGGAGGGAGAGCCGTCATGTTGACGTCTCCAACCTATTACGGGGATATGGCAGACATTCGAACGATTTCAGACTATTTGACACTATTAGACATTCCATTGCTTGTCGATGAAGCACACGGCGCTCATTTAATTCATCCACAGTTGCCACGTCGCTCTGCAATCTTCGAAGGAGCGAGCGCAGTCGTACAGTCCGCGCATAAAACGTTGCCTGCCTTAACCATGGGGGCTTGGGTTCACTATAAAGATAATATCGATGAAGCGCGTTTGAAGCATGCATTAGCCTCTTTCCAGACCTCGAGTCCGTCTTATCTCATCATGGCTTCATTGGATTATGCTCGTTCTTATCTAGAACGTTTAACGGATGAGGAATGGTCTGCTATCCAAAAAAGCCATGCACAATTTGTTCTTGAATTAAAACGAGCTGGTTTTGTTGTAAAAGTCGGAGATGACTTTACGAAGGTGACGATTCTGACTTATCCAAAGAATGGATTGATCTTTAGTCAGCATCTCGCCTCAATCGGCATAGACATCGAGTTGGCGGCAGTCGATCATGTGTTATTCTGCTTGCCATTAAGGGAAATAGAGAAACAGGAAATCGAGCATTGGATCAAATTAATAAAAAAAGCATCTACCCATGTGCCGATCATTGAAGACGATGAAACGATTTTCCCATTTCCACAAACCGAGCGCGTGTCTGAACTATATACGTCTGTAACAGCTCTTCCAATGCAGCGAGTTCTTTTCGACCAAGCAATTGGATTGATTTCAGCAGAGACGGTGATTCCATACCCACCAGGTATTCCATGGATTTTAAAAGGAGAGCGTATTACAGAAGAAAAAATCCGTGTGCTCCGGGAATGGATTTCTTTAGGGAGGAAGCTTCAAGCTAGTAAGCATGTTATGATAGAGCAAATTGACGTTATTGTAGAGGAGTTTTAAAACGTGAACGGAATGTTTATAACGGTTGAAGGACCTGATGGATCAGGAAAGTCCACACAGCTTCAATTATTAGTAGAAAACTTAAAGCAAAAAGGATATGACATTGTCGTGACCCGAGAACCCGGAGGAACAACGGTCGGGAATCAGATTCGCGAAGTGTTATTATCGCCGGATCATCATGAGATGACCCCACGCGTGGAGATGATGCTCTATGCCGCGTCACGGGCACAGAACGTGGAACAAGTGATTCGTCCAGCGTTAGAGCGGGGCGCGATTGTCCTCTGCGACCGGTTCATCGATGCATCCATTGCTTATCAAGGATATGGATTGCAGTATGACCTTGATCAGATTCGGTCATTAAATGAATGGGCAACGAATGGTCTCACACCCGATCTAACCTTTTTATTTGATTTAAACCCGGAACGGGCAAGTGCACGTATGAAGGATCGGGGACAGCTTGATCGAATTGAGAGTCGTGATCAAGCATTCCATGAGCGTGTCTATGCAGGATTCCAAACGTTACTGAAACAGTATCCAGAACGAATCGTTCGGATTGATGCTGATCAATCGATTGAATGCATTCAAGATGAGGTACTTGATTATACAATTGAACGACTACAACAAGGAGGCGTACAAATATGATGAAAATGGTAATTGCAATCGTACATGATAAGGATAGCGCACGTTTGTCCGACGCACTCGTCGAGCAAGATTTTCGCGCAACAAAGTTAGCCACGACTGGTGGATTTTTAAAAGAAGGTAATACAACGTTTATGATGGGGATTCCACAAGAGCGTCTTGATGATTTGATGGACGTGATTCAATCGAACTGCTCGAGCCGTGACCAAATGATCACGCCGATTTCACCGATGGGAGGACATGCGGATTCGTATATTCCTTACCCAGTCGAAGTACAAGTCGGAGGGGCGACGGTATTCGTCTTGCCGATTGAAGGATTCCATCAGTTTTAATGGGAGTTGGGCATATGCGTTTTCAAGAATTGAGCGAGTCGCAAACTGTCGTTTCTCGCATCATTCAAAATTCAATCGTTTCGAATAAAGTGGGGCATGCGTATATCTTCTCAGGAGATTATGAGCCTTATTTGATTGATACAGCCACATTGTTCGCCAAAGCCTTATTTTGTGAATCACCAGATGGTGCAGAGCCTTGTGGAGTGTGTCGAAACTGTCGGCGTATGGATTCTAAAAACATTGTCGACTACATCGAAGTGGAGCCGGACGGTGCGAGTATAAAAAAAGAACAGATTCAGCAATTGCTCAGTGATTTATCACTACGAGGTGCTGAAGGTGATCGCCAAGTGTACGTCATTCATCAAGCGCACAAGATGACGACTCAAGCGGCAAACAGTCTACTGAAATTCTTTGAAGAACCGGGAGTAGGAAAGCTTGCTATTTTAGTGACGACACAACCACAGTTGCTTCTTCCGACGATTCGTTCGCGCGCGCAACAACTTGCTTTTCGTCCAATCGACCGAGCCCAATTGGCGCAAACGATGTCAGAAGAACTGTCCTGTACGTATGATTTGGCATACCTTGCCTTGACCGTTTATCCGAAATGGGATGACGCGAAAGAAGCGCTTGAGCAGGAGTGGTTTGTACAGGCGTATGGGCTAGTGGTACAATTAATTGAAGTATTGACGAAACGACCTCAAGAGTTGCTCTTGTTCGCACAAGAAAAATGGTTAGGGCATTTCAAAGGACGGAATGAGTTGCGAGTCGGTCTTGAATTATTCGAACATTGGCTAGAGGAGGCACTTCATTTAAAAGTGCGAGATATGTATGCTCCGAAGCTATTTAAGAATGAGGCCGCCTTGTACAACGCATTTATCCAAAATCGATCTGTCACGAAGCTTACACATGCGATCGAAAGTGTACATGCGGCCATTTGGCGACTTGAGGCAAACGTCAATCCTCAATTAACGTTCGAACGACTTTCGTTCGATTTGCAGAAAGGATAGAAGCGCGTGCTTGAAGTAGTTGGAGTCCGTTTTAAAGAAGCGGGAAAAATCTATTACTTTTCACCAGGCGATGCAACGCTTAAACGTGGGGACCATGTCATCGTTGAAACGGTACGTGGCATTGAGTATGGGGAAATCGTCCAAGTCAACAAGCAGCTCGGCGAAGACGAAGTCGTCCTGCCGTTGAAGACAATCCTTCGTGTCGCGGACCAAAAGGATGCGGATATCGTACGCGATAATCGACTGGCAGCCGTTGATGCTCACGCCGTCTGTGAAGAAAAAATTCGAGAACATCAATTAGAAATGAAGCTAGTTGATGTTGAGTATACATTTGATCGCAATAAAGTGATCTTTTATTTTACTGCCGAGGGTCGCGTCGACTTTCGAGAATTGGTAAAAGACTTAGCTAGTGTGTTTCGGACACGAATCGAGCTCCGACAAATCGGTGTTCGTGATGAAGCGAAACTCCTTAGCGGGATTGGGCCATGTGGTCGGGTTCTTTGCTGCTCGTCATTTCTTGGGGAATTCGAACCGGTCTCGATCAAAATGGCCAAAGACCAGAATCTCTCGTTGAATCCGAATAAGATCTCTGGAGTATGTGGTCGTCTGATGTGCTGTTTGAAATATGAGAATGACACATATGAAGAACTGAAACGTGATTTACCAGACGTCGGCAAGCGAATCAAAATTCCAGAAGGTGATGGTCGGGTAATCGGTCTTAACATTTTGGACCAACTCATTCAAGTTGAGCTCCACGATCGGACGCGTGTCGTCACGTATACGATTGATGAACTCGTTGAAGTGGGTGCGATTAAACGAAAACCGTCAAAACAGTGATGGGGTGCTGAGCAGTGGAAAGAATGGACAAAAAAGAAGTAATGATGCGGGTGGATGCGATCGAGCAACAGATGCAGCTCCTCACCGAACATTTAGGCGTGTTAAAAGAGCAGCTCGCTTATTTGCTTGAAGAGAACCAGCATATGTATCTAGAGAATCATCACTTACGCGAAAAAGTCGAACAATTGGCAGAAGTTGATACGACAAATGGTGATTCACAAATCGCATTGTCTGGGAAAGGGCAGAACAATTTGGCTGCGCTGTATCAAGAAGGATTCCACATTTGTAACCTCCATTACGGACAGGTACGAAAAGATGGGGACTGTCTCTTCTGTTTGTCGATGCTCAATAAACATTAATACGGGGCGATAGATAGGGGTTCCCTATCCGTCGCCTTTCTTTTATAGAAGGAGGAAACGATGGTAACGGTTAAGGATGGAGAACGCCTTGATGATTTGCTCGGACGTCCAGGTAAAATCATTCAAAGTGATGATGTGTTCTCATTTTCATTAGATGCGGTACTGCTTGCAGAGTTTGTATGGGTGCCTATCCAAAAAGGACAACTGGTCGATTTGTGTGCTGGCACCGGGGCAATCCCGCTCTTTTTGTCATATCGTACAAAAGGAACGATAACAGGTGTGGAGATTCAATCGAAACTGGTCGACATGGCGAATCGAAGCATGGCGGTCAATCGTCTTGAAGAGCGAATTCGAGTGGTGGAGGGCGATGTGAAAACGGTAGCGGCGCAGCTCGGGCATGCACGATATGACGTAGTCACATGTAACCCGCCCTACTTTTTAGCGAACGAGACGTCACTCCGAAATCAAAATGAGCATCATACGATTGCGCGCCATGAAGTGCTGTGCACGTTGGAAGATTGCATCAGGACGGCCAGTCAACTCGTCAAACCGGGAGGGAAAGTGGCGTTCGTGCATCGGCCAGAACGTTTACTTGATATCCTGACGTTGATGCGTGCGTATCGAATTGAACCAAAACGAATGCAACTCGTTTACCCGAAAGCGGGACGCGAGGCGAATACCTTATTAATCGAGGGATCGAAAGATGGAAAAGCAGGTCTTAAAATTTTACCGCCATTTGTTGTCTATGAAGAAGACGATACGTATACAGAAGCGATGCGAGCTATTCTCGATGCCTAAACATTATACGTACATCTTGGAATGCGGTGATGGAACGTACTACACGGGCTATACGACAGACGTGGAAAAGCGACTCCTTGCACATAATGCCGGGAAAGGTGCGAAATATACGAAAGCTCGTCTCCCTGTACGACTTCGGTACGTACAATCGTTTGAGACGAAGCGGGAGGCCATGCGATACGAATGGTCCATCAAGCAATTGACCCGAGCACAAAAAGAGAAGTTGATGGAGGGGACGACCAATGAATTCACAGAAGAGCTATCAAACTGAACAACCGACGTTGTATGTCGTGCCGACCCCAATTGGGAACTTGGAGGATATGACGTATCGCGCGGTACGAACCCTTCAGGAAGTAGACTTAATCGCAGCGGAAGACACACGACAAACGATGAAGCTTTGCCGACACTTTGACATTGCGACAAAATTGATTAGCTATCATGAACACAATAAAGAAGTGAGTGGTCCAAGACTGATTGACGATCTGTTGTCAGGGAAATCGATTGCCGTTGTCTCAGATGCAGGTATGCCTGGAATTTCAGACCCGGGAAGCGATCTCGTGCGATTAGCCATTGAGGAAAACATCCCGGTTGTCGTCTTACCCGGTGCGAATGCAGCACTCACGGCACTCGTCGCATCCGGTCTTGCAACTGAACGTTTTCTCTATTACGGTTTCTTGCCGCGTAAGAAGAAGGATCGGGTTGAGGTTCTCGAATCGATTCAATACGAACCTGGCACCGTCATTTTTTATGAGGCTCCTCATCGTTTGAAAGAGATGTTGACAGCGATTCGACAAGTGTTCGGGAATCGACAAATCGTATTAGGTCGTGAACTGACAAAAACGTTTGAAGAGTTTTTGAGAGGAACTGTGGATGAGGCGTTGACATGGTGTGAGGGTGAAGTGCGTGGTGAGTTTGTCGTCTTGGTGAGTGGAGCGACAGAGGCGGCACCTACGACAACATGGTGGGAAACACTATCTGCATACGAGCACGTGGTTCACTATATCAAAGAAGGGCTGAAACCAAACGCGGCAATCAAACAGACTGCGAAAGACCGCGGCGAGTCTCGGAATGATGTATACGATACGTATCATCAATTGCATAAAAAAGAGTAAGCAAGGAAATCCTTGCTTACTCTTCGCTGTAGTAATTTTCGAGCATGTTCTTCAACTCAACGAGAACACGTTGTGCACCTTCTGGTGACAAGATGAGTTTGCCGTCTGCCAATTTGAAGTTATCATCTGATACTTCGCCTGTAACTTGGCAAGTCATGTTTGGCTTATATTTTTTCAAAACGATTTGATCGTTGTCGACGTAAATCTCGAGAGCATCTTTCTCTGCAATACCGAGTGTACGACGCAATTCGATTGGAATAACGACACGACCAAGCTCATCAACCTTACGTACAATACCTGTAGATTTCATTTTGTGTTTCCTCCTCCAATGATGTCGAAATCTCGTGGTGACATGAATCGTCAAAATTCGACAATGTGACTACAGCAAAAAGCATACTAAACTTTCCAATTGTAGTCAACTGCTTACTATCTGGAAAAGTAAATTTTCGAAATTTGTCGAATCAAGAACGATATATACCTAAATTTCCCCGTAAGTTTGAACTTGAAACAAAGAAAGGGTATTTTTGGAACATTTATGACGAAGAAAACGCAAAAAAATTCCAAACAATTAGGTTTGGAAATTCTTTTGTCGAACCGTGTATAATGGAAATTGCATATGTCGAAAGGATGGAGAATAAATCATGGCGAAGCCGACTTTTTATATTACAACCCCAATTTATTATCCGAGTGCAAAACTGCACATCGGTCACGCATATACCACGGTAGCAGGTGATGCGATTGCGCGCTACAAACGCTTAAAAGGTTTTGATGTCCGTTATTTGACAGGAACGGATGAGCACGGTCAAAAGATTCAAGAAAAAGCGAAAGAAGCAGGCGTGACACCACAAGCTTTCGTGGATGAAGTCGTGGAAGAGATCAAGGTCTTATGGGACCGTCTTGAAATCTCGTACGATGACTACATCCGTACGACAGAGGACCGTCATAAGAAAGTGGTCGAGCATGTTTTCGAGACATTACTTAAAAATGGGGACATCTACCTCGGTGAGTACGAAGGATGGTATTCCGTACCGGATGAGACATACTACACTGAATCGCAGCTCGTCGATGGAAAAAGTCCTGACAGTGGACATCCGGTCGAACTCGTTCGTGAGGAGTGCTACTTCTTCCGCCTCAGTAAATACGCGGACCGCTTGATTGAATATTTTGAGTCACATCCTGATTTTATTTTGCCAGAATCTCGTAAAACCGAGATGATCAATAACTTCTTAAAGCCAGGTCTTCAAGATTTGGCTGTATCACGTACGACATTTGACTGGGGCGTACAAGTTCCATCGAACCCGAAGCACGTCGTGTACGTATGGGTCGATGCGCTCACAAACTATATCTCATCACTCGGATACGGCACAGACAACGATGAACTCTTCAACCGTTACTGGCCAGCAGACGTTCATTTGGTAGGGAAAGAAATCGTACGTTTCCATACGATCATTTGGCCAGCCCTCTTAATGGCGCTTGATCTTCCATTACCGAAGCAAGTATTTGCGCACGGATGGTTGCTCATGAAGGATGGGAAGATGTCGAAATCGAAAGGGAACGTCGTGGACCCGATCCCATTGATTGATCGTTACGGCCTCGACTCGGTCCGCTATTACCTTCTCCGTGAAGTTCCATTCGGAGCGGATGGCACGTTCACGCCGGAAGCGTTCGTTGACCGCTTGAACTTTGATTTAGCGAACGACCTCGGAAACTTATTGAATCGCACCATTGCGATGATTAAAAAGTACTTCGACGGAAACATTCCGGCATATAACGGAAATGTCACGGTATTTGATGCAGAATTGTTGAACGTGGTGAAAGAGACGACACGCAAAACAGAAGAAGCCATGGAGCACATGGAGTTTTCGGTCGCACTCACAAATATTTGGCAACTCGTCAGCCGTGCGAATAAATATATCGATGAGACACAACCATGGGTTCTCGTGAAAGAGGAGTCGAAGCGCGAGGAGCTGGCTTCTGTCATGACACATCTTGCGGGCGTACTTCGTCATGTTGCCATCATGATTCAACCATTCATGACGCGCGCTCCAAAAGAGATGTTCCGTCAGCTCGGACTCGAGGGAGAGGACATGTCATGGGAGGCGTTGGATACATTCGCAGACTTTAGCAATGCGGTCGTGACGGACGGGACACCGATTTTCCCACGTCGTGACGTGAAAGAAGAAGTCGATGCAATCCAAGAAATGATGCGTCAGGCGTCTAAAGCACGGATTGAAGAGACGGAGACGGCATCAGTAGAAGAAGCTGACGAAGACATTCGTCCTGAAATCACGATTGATGTCTTCGACCAAGTCGAATTCCGTGTCGGTCAAATCGTCGAAGCCGATAAGATTAAAAAAGCGAAGAAACTGTTGAAACTTCAAGTCGACCTTGGGAAAGAGACGCGTCAAATCGTGTCTGGTATCGCTGAATGGTATGCCCCTGAAGATTTGGTTGGCAAGAAAGTCATCGTTGTCGCAAACTTGAAACCAGTCAAGCTCCGTGGAGAACTCTCGCAAGGGATGATTCTAGCGGCAGATCGTGACGGGAAACTAGAGCTCGCGACGGTCTCAGACCAGATGCCGAACGGTGCCATCGTCAAATAATGGAATGGGGGAGACCGCGGTCTCCCTCTCTTTTTCTAAGGAGGAAACAAGATGTTAATTGATACACATACGCACATCAATGCGGAACAGTTCAGTGAAGACGTGGAGGAGACGATTGAGCGAGCGAGAGAAGCGGGCGTTTCTCCGCTACTCGTCGTTGGATTTGATACACCGACCATCGATCGAGCCATTGAACTGGCAGAAACGCATGAAGATATTTATGCCATTGTCGGATGGCATCCTGTCGATGCGATTGACTGTACGGATGCGGATTTAGCACGAATCGAAACACTCATGAGTCATCCGAAAGTCATGGCACTCGGTGAAATCGGTCTCGATTATCATTGGGACAAATCACCGAAAGACGTGCAACAGCGCCTCTTCCGTCAACAGATCGCCATTGCCAAGCGAACGAATATGCCAATTGTCATTCATAACCGAGAAGCAACGGCAGATGTCCTTGATATTTTAGAAGAAGAGCATGCTGAAGAAGTCGGCGGTGTGTTCCATAGTTACAGCATGTCCGTCGAACTTTTGCCTCGATGCCTAGACTTGAACTTCTATATTTCGTTAGGAGGACCGGTCACGTTCAAAAATGCGAAAGTTCCGAAGTTGGTGGCGCAAGAAGTACCGCTTGATCGTCTGCTTGTCGAGACGGACTGCCCGTACTTGACCCCGACACCGTTCCGTGGAAAACGTAACGAACCAGCATACGTCAAATATGTAGCCGAAGAAATCGCCACTCTTCGCGATATGCCGTACGATGAACTCGCTGCTGCTACGACAGTCAACGCGAAGAAGTTGTTCCGACTCCCATGATCAAGCGTGTATTAGCGAGTATCGGTATTATTGCGACGGCTTCTGTGGCGTACGTGATGTTACAACCTGAATCGATTCGAATCGTCGATGACGGTGTGGTGATCGAGCATGAGACACGAGCCGACTCGGTTCTCGAGGTGCTCGAAGAGTTAAATATCACACTAGATGAATCAGATTATGTCACACCGGCGCTCAGTGAAGATGTACCAGACGACCGTCTAATCCGGATTGAGCGTTCACACGAGGTCTCACTTCAGATTGGCTACGGTCAAACGGAGACGGTGCAGACGCGCGAGCGGACTGTAGAGGATGTCTTACTGCGATACGGAGTCACGGTACGAGACGGAGATACGGTGTATCCATCAGTCCGTACACCGGTGACGAATGGGATGACGATTCGATATCAACCGGTCGTGGCCGTGAATCTCATTGTCGGTCAAGAGGCGTTGACGATTTATACAATGGCTACGGATGTGGAGCAACTCTTAATGGAAGAGAACATCGATGTGACGGAAAGTGATACGGTCATGCCGGCCCCTTCCACGCCGATCCGAGAAGGATTGACGATTACGGTCAATACGAATCGTGATGTCGTTCAATATGAGAGTGAGTTGATCCCGTTTGAAGTGGTGGAGGAAGAGGATGATACGCTCGAAGAAGGTGTGATGCAAATGGTGCAGGTCGGGGTTCCTGGACTTGAACGGACAAGGTATGCACTTACTGTGGAAAATGGTACAATTACAAATCGTACGAAAACAGATGTCGAGACATTGCGTAAAACGATGCCGCAGATTATCAAAGTGGGAACGAAGAAAGTCACGGAACCGGTAACCGAGCCTGAGTCAACGACCGCGGATGAATCGAGCCCATTCATTCCGGAAGCTGAAGTCGAGATTGCCGAACCGCCGAAAACAGATGACGTACTCGATTTTTCATCTGCGAAACAATTGCTTGTGGAAGCGACCGCTTATACGAACAACCCGGAAGACACGGTAACATACGACGGACGCGTGCTGACAAGAAGCGGATATGATGTAACCGACACGATTTTGTATGAAGGCATGCGCATCATTGCGGTCGACCCTGCCATCATTCCACTCGGGACCCGTGTATATGTCGAGGGTATCGGTATGGCGATTGCCTTGGATACAGGAAGTGCAATCAAAGGGCAAAAAATCGATATCATGATGGATGAAAAGGAAGAGGCCGTAACGTTTGGTCGTAAACCACTCACCATCTGGGTGATTCCAAAGCAGGAAGAAGAGAAAGAAGGATCAGACAATGCGTGAGAAAATACAAGAAATTATCGTCGTAGAAGGGCGTGACGACACGGCGCGACTTCAAGAAGTGTTCGACGTCGATACGATTGAAACGAACGGGTCTGCCGTATCCGATCAGACGATTGAACGAATCCGTCGTGCTCAGGAGAAGCGCGGGGTCATCATTTTGACGGACCCAGATTATCCAGGAGATCGTATTCGGGCGATTGTCGAGGAGCGCGTCAAAGGATGTAAGCACGCACACTTGCCTCGGGCCGAGGCGAAGGACAAGCGTGGGAAAATCGGTGTGGAACATGCGAGTCCGGAGTCACTTCGCCGTGTCTTAGGAGCAGTGTTTGAACCGCGTGTCGAAACGGACCAACCAATCGTCACACGGAAAATGGTGTTGGAGGCGGATTTAATCGGTGGAGCAGCGGCCGCGATGCGTCGGAAGCGACTCGGGGTGTTGCTTCGAATCGGTGAGCCGAATGCCAAACAATTTGTAAAACGGGTCGAGGCGCTCGGCGTCACGATTGAAGAGTGGGAGCAGGCACTTGCTCAATTAGAGGAGGAACAGGGTTGAAAGACATTGCAACAATCCAACGAACGAAAGCGATTTTAGAGCGACATGGGTTTTCATTCAAAAAATCGCTCGGTCAAAACTTTTTAATCGATTTGAACATCTTGAGTAAAATTGTCGGAGCAGCAAAACTGAGTGAAGCGAGCGGTGTCCTTGAAATCGGTCCCGGAATCGGCTCATTGACCGAACAATCGGCCAAGCGTGCCAAAAAAGTCGTTGCGCTTGAAATCGACCAACGTCTTTTGCCGATTTTAGATGATACGATGTCGCCTTATCCGCATGTGAAAGTCATCCATGGAGATGCATTGGAACTGAACTTACGGGAAATCGTAGAGCAAGAATTTTTAAACGAAGGTATTGAAGATATTTCGGTTGTCGCCAACTTACCTTACTACGTCACGACACCAATCATCATGCGTTTGCTTGAGAGCGGCGTTAAATTCCGCTCGCTCGTCATGATGATTCAAAAAGAAGTGGCAGAACGGATTGGAGCAAAACCAGGCACGAAAGCATACGGTTCGCTATCGATTGCGATTCAGTATTATGCGGAAGCAGAAGTCAGTTTCATCGTGCCGAAAAACGTGTTCATCCCAGCGCCGAACGTCGATTCGGCCGTCATTACACTACGGATGCGCAAAGAACCGGCCGTACAAGTGAAAGACGAAGCATTTTTCTTTGATGTGGCCCGAGCAAGCTTCGCTCAGCGCCGTAAAACCATCCTGAACAATTTGACAAACTATATCGGGAAAGAACATAAGGTCGAACTCGAACGTTCGCTTCACGAGGCTGGAATCGATCCGAAACGTCGTGGAGAGACGTTAAGCCTAGAAGAATTCGCACGTTTGTCTGACACAATTTTACCACTTAAAAATAGTTGACGACCTGAAAACGAGTCGTTATAATATTAATCTTTATTTTCATATTCAATTATGCTATACTTGTAACAGTGAGGTGAAGCGTATGCCAAAGACGTTACAAGAAATCAGACAAAAACTCGAATCGCATGTTGGTGAACGATTGACGTTGAAAGCAAACGGCGGTCGTAAGAAAGTTGTTACTCGGTTTGGAACGCTCGTTGAGACATATCCTGCGGTGTTCGTTGTGAAATTGGATGAAGACCTGCATAATGTGGAACGTGTCTCGTATAGCTACGCTGATGTCCTAACGGATACAGTTAAAATTGAATTCGGTAATTGATTTATAAATGAGGGGCGGATGCATTGGCAGCTGCTTCTTTTTTTGTGCGCCCGTTTACGGTACAATGGCGAACAGGAGACAAATGGGAAGGGTGAACGTGATGCGCACGATCAGTGTGAAAGCGCCGGCAAAAATTAATTTGACACTTGATGTCCTTGGAAAGCGTCCGGACGGCTATCATGAAGTAGAAATGGTAATGACGACAGTCGACTTAGCAGATCGCTTGGAGTTGACAGTTTTAGAGTCGGATGAGATTCGGATTCAATCAGAACACGCCTATGTGCCGAATGATCATCGGAATTTGGCGTATCGAGCAGCAGAATTGTTGCGCGAGCGTTTTAACATTCAGCAAGGGGTCGAGATTGTGCTCGATAAACAGATTCCCGTGGCAGCTGGCCTTGCAGGTGGCTCGAGTGATGCGGCGGCAACGCTCCGTGGGATGAACGAACTGTTTTCATTGAACTTGTCGTTAGAGGAGCTAGCAGAGCTCGGTGCCGAGATTGGATCGGACGTCTCATTTTGTGTCATCGGCGGAACAGCTATCGCCCGTGGTCGTGGTGAACAGTTAGAAATGATTCCGGCCCCGCCACCGTGCTATGTCGTTCTCGGTAAACCGAAAATCGGGGTATCGACGGCAGATGTGTATCGGGCAGTGCGTATGGAAGAGGTGCATCACCCTGATACCGAGGCCATGGTGGAGGCGATTCGTCAAAAAGATTTCCATGGAATCTGTGAACACCTTGGTAACTCACTTGAGAGTGTGACACTTAAGCTTCACCCGGAAGTGAAACAAATCAAAGAAACGATGCGTCATTGCGGAGCGGAAGGTGTTCTCATGAGTGGAAGCGGACCGACCGTGTTTGCGCTGATCGAACATGAGCAAAAAGCGCATCGAATCTATAATGGATTGAAAGGATTTTGCCCAGAAGTGTTCGTCGTTCGGATTCTCGGCAAAAGACATTGAACAAAAACGAATGAAAGTGATATATTTTCAATAGAACATTCGTTTATTATTGAAGATGTGAAGGAGAATCCGTATGAAAATTCGTAGAAGTGGTCGTCTCGTCGATATGACCCGTTATTTACTTGATCATCCGCATCAGCTTGTCTCGTTGTCGATGTTTTCAAGTCGCTATAAAGCTGCAAAGTCGTCGATTAGCGAAGACCTTGTCATTGTCAGTGAAATGTTGTCCCATGATGGGATCGGAAAACTGGTCACTGTCCCTGGTGCAGCCGGTGGTGTCATGTTTATCCCAGGATGGAGTAAAGAAAAATCGCTGGAGATGATTGATACGCTCTGTGAGCAACTATCAAAACCGGAGCGTCTCTTACCAGGAGGCTATCTCTACCTCACAGATGTACTAGGTAATCCAAGCCAAGTGAAACCGATGGGGCAGGTTTTTGCGTCCGTCTTCGCTGACCGGAAAGTCGATGTCGTCATGACGATTGCGACGAAAGGGATTCCCCTTGCCTATGCGGTCGCTGAACAGTTGGGCGTTCCGTTTGTGATTGTGCGTTCAGATAGCCGTGTCACAGAAGGTTCGACGGTCAGCATCAACTATGTATCAGGTTCATCGAAAGCGATTCGTACGATGGCGCTTGCACGTCGCAGTCTGCCACGTGGTGCGAATGTGCTTTTGATTGATGATTTCATGAAGGCTGGCGGGACGATTCGTGGGATGATGAGCCTCTTGAATGAATTTGAAGCCAATCTTGCGGGTGTCGGTGTCTTGATGGAGGCCGAAGGGGCCGAGAAAAAGATGGTGAGTGAATACGTCAGCTTGATGAAATTGACGAATGTCGATCCTGATGAAGGGCTTGTCACCATTTCGCGGGGGAATGTGGAACAATTCTTAAAGTGATTGGCAAAATTTTGATTTCGTTTTATGATTAGAGGGTATAGAGTTATCAATATGGAGTCATGACGTTCGTTTGAAACCAACTGAACCTTACAGAAGACCACACCATGGCGTAGACAACGATGAAAAAGGGGATGCGAAACATGCAGATCACAGACGTAAAAATTCGCAAAGTCGCGACAGAAGGCAGAATGAAAGCGTTGGCCTCAATCACACTTGACCATGAATTCGTTGTACACGATCTTCGAATCATCGAAGGAAGTAGCGGTCTATTTGTCGCCATGCCGAGCAAACGGACACCAGAAGGGATTTTTCGGGACATTGCGCATCCGATTAACGGGGAGATGCGACAAAAGGTCGAAGCGGCTGTATTGGAAACCTATTCCAATATGGATGTGGAAATCCTTGACCCACAACATGTGTCATACGGTACACATGAATGACAGAAAACAGCGGTTAGGTTGCCTACCGCTGTTTTTTTGCGTTTCAATGGTTAAGGAACGGTACAACTATTGAAACGAAGGCATGGTTTCGATATAGTAGAAACGGTGTAAATAGGATTTAGTTGCAGAAAAGCCGAACTATACAGACCAATCACAGCTGTTGTGAGATAGGAGCGAATCAAGCATGGAGCGTTTTGCAGTCATTTTGGCAGCAGGAAAAGGGACGCGAATGAAGTCGAAGTTATATAAAGTACTTCATCCGGTTCTAGGGAAACCAATGGTCGAACATGTTGTCGATCAGTTAGACCAAATCGGTGTCAGTCGTCAAATCGTAATCGTTGGCCATGGGGCGGAAGCGGTACAAGACACGCTCGGCACACGGGTAGAGTATGCGGTCCAGGAAGAGCAGCTTGGAACAGGACATGCTGTTCAGATGGCTGAAGCAGAACTTGCGGGTAAATCAGGGGCGACGCTTGTCGTCTGTGGAGATACACCGTTACTCACGGCAGAAACGTTAGAAGCCCTTCTCGCGCATCACGAAGCGCAACAAGCAAAAGTCACGGTGTTGACTGCGATTGCTGACGATGCGACCGGATATGGTCGAGTCGTTCGTGGTGAAGATGGGAATGTGACGAAAGTCGTGGAACATAAAGATGCTTCAGAAGCAGAACTTGCCATCAATGAAATCAACACAGGGACGTACGTATTCGATAACGAATTGTTGTTCGATGCGCTCAAACAAGTCGGTAACAACAATGCACAGGGCGAATATTACTTACCTGACGTCATTTCAATCGCAAAAGAAGCGGGCGAAGTGGTTGCGGCGCATACAGCACCGACGTTTGATGAGACGATTGGGGTCAATGACCGCGTCGCCTTGTCGCAAGCAGAAGCCATCATGCGCAAGCGGACAAATGAGCGTCTCATGCGTGAAGGGGTTACCTTCATGGACCCGGCATCGACGTACATTTCACCAGACGTGGTCATCGGATCGGATACGGTCATTTATCCGGGAACGGTCATTCTTGGCAAGACGACGATTGGCTCAGAATGTGTCATCGGACCAAACTCGGACATCCGCAACAGTGTGATTGAAGACCATGCCGTTGTACGCCAGTCTGTCGTGACTGATAGCCGAATCGGTGAGGCGGCTCAAGTCGGACCGTTCGCTCACTTACGTCAACAAGCTGTCCTCGGTGCGAACACGCGCGTCGGCAACTTTGTAGAGATTAAAAAATCGACGTTCGGTGACGGTGCGAAAGCGTCACACTTGAGCTATATCGGGGATGCGTCAATCGGTGAGCGCGTCAACTTAGGCTGTGGATCAATCACAGTAAACTATGACGGCAAGAACAAGTTCGAGACAGTCGTGGAAGACGATGCATTCGTTGGCTGTAACGTCAACTTGATTGCCCCTGTAAAAGTCGGGAAAGGCGCGATTGTCGCTGCTGGATCGACGATTACGAGTGATGTACCAGAAGAGGCGCTAGCGATTGCACGCGAACGCCAAACGAATAAAGAAGGCTACACAAAACGATAACTTGCTGCCAATCATTATGGAAAACAACGGAGGAGAATCCTAAACATGTCTACTGTATACGAACGAGAAATTCGTCTATTTAGCTTAAACTCGAACCGCCCGCTTGCTGAAGAAATCGCGAAAGAAATTGGTGTCCCGCTCAGCGATTGCCAAGTCAAACGTTTCAGCGACGGTGAACTCTATATCAACATCGAGGAAAGTGTTCGTGGAGATGATGTGTATGTCATCCAATCAACAAGCTCGCCTGTAAACGAAACGCTCATGGAATTGCTCGTCATGATCGATGCACTCAAACGTGCTTCTGTCCGTACGATCAACATCGTGATGCCGTATTATGGGTACGCACGTCAAGACCGTAAAGCACGCTCGCGTGAACCGATCACGGCGAAACTTGTCGCTGACCTTCTTACAGTAGCGGGTGCGACACGCGTCATCACGATGGATTTGCATGCAGCGCAAATTCAAGGATTCTTCAATATTCCGGTTGACCAATTACTTGGTGTACCGCTCATCTCGACTTACTTTGAAACAGAAGAGTTTCAAGCGAAAGATATCGTGGTCGTTTCTCCAGACCACGGTGGCGTGACACGTGCACGTAAATTGGCAGAACGTTTGAAAGCGCCGATTGCTATCATTGACAAGCGTCGTCCGAAAGCGAACGTCGCTGAAGTCATGAATATCGTCGGCAGTGTCGAAGGGAAAACGGCGATTTTGATCGACGACATCATCGATACAGCTGGAACGATCACACTTGCGGCAGATGCTATCGTCGAAGCGGGTGCGAAAGAAGTGTATGCGTCTTGTACACACCCAGTCCTTTCTGGTCCAGCGATGGAACGTATCGACAATTCATCAATCAAAGAGTTGGTCGTCTTAAATACCATCGATTTGACGGGTCGTCCTTGCTCGAGCAAGATCAAGCAAATGTCGGTCGCCCATTTGCTTGGGGAAGCGATTATGCGCGTACACGAGCATAAATCGGTCAGTACCCTATTCGATTAAAAAACGAGGCCCGGAGGCATTCGCCTTTGGGCTTTTTTGTTCAGGAGGAAATGATATGAAATGCATCGTCGGTCTTGGGAATCCCGGGAAAAAGTTTGAGATGACGCGGCACAATGTCGGTTTTTTAGCAATTGACCGTCTTGCCGAAAAGCATGGCATCTCGCTGAATGAAGCGAAGTTTAATGCCCTTATGGGAACGGGAAGAATCAATGGTGAACGCGTTGTACTTGTCAAACCACTCACGTATATGAACTTGTCGGGTGAAGCCGTCCGTCCCATTTTAGATTATTATAAAATTGAAATTGATGATTTATTAGTCATTTATGACGATTTGGATATGGTGCCTGGCAAACTTCGTTTCCGTCCGAAAGGGAGCGCGGGTGGTCATAATGGGATTAAATCTCTCATTCAACACTTGGGAACGGCTGAATTTAAACGATTGAAGCTCGGAATCGGTCGTCCCCCACACCCGATTAAAGTCGTCGACTGGGTGTTGATGAACTATCGTAAAGACGAGTTACCAGAATTAAATGAAACACTCGACAACGCCGTAACCGCAGCCACTGATTTTGTGGATATAGATTGGCTGGCGCTGATGAATCGATACAACTAAAGGGTCATTGTACCCTTTTTTGTCGTATGAGTTGGAGGAAAACAAATGAATGCTTTAGAGAGATTTATGGTGGCGCTCCCTGAAACGAATGTGATTCGAGAGCGACTCCAAAAAGTAGACCGTCAATTGGTGACGGGTTTGACGACAAGCGCAAAAGCGCTCGTCTTGGCTGGACTCGTGAAATCGTCCTCGAGACGTCTTATTGTCGTGACGCATAACATGTATCAAGCCCAAAAGATGTTCGATCAACTTGAATCACTCATCGGTCCGGACAAAACGTTGTTGTATCCGATCGATGAGACGCTAGCAGGTGAACTGTCACTGACGTCTAGTCCGGAACTGTTAGCCGCCCGAATTGATGCCCGTACTCGTCTCCTCGACCAAACAGGAGGCGTTGTTGTCGTGCCGCTTGGTGGATTACGACGCTATGTACCAAGTCCGGAAGCGTGGCAAGACAGTCGCATCATGTTGAAGCCAGGAAGTGACCTCGATTTAGCGGATTTTTCGAAACAATTGACGGGCATGGGCTATGAACGAACGGCAACGGTGACGACACCTGGTGAATTTTCCGTACGAGGGAGTATTCTAGATGTTTATCCGCTTACAGAAGCGCGCCCATATCGAATCGACCTGTTCGACACCGAGATTGACTCCATTTTCACGTTTGACGCGGAAACGCAACGCTCGCTTGGTGTAGTGGGGGAAGTGTGCATTACGCCTGCGACCGAGTTCATCGCAACGGAGAATCAGCTGAAGCAGGCGGGCGGTACGCTTCGGAAGCAGTACGACCGAACCGTCGAGTTGATTGGGAATGAAGTGATCCGTCAAGCCCTTGAAGAAGGAGTCATGACAGACATCGAGCGGCTTGAGCGTGGAGACCTTCCGGAGAAAGTTGGGAAGTATTCGCCATTGCTCTATACGTCCACACTCCTTGACTACGTTGGGAAAGACGCCGTCCTCATTTTAGATGAGGTGGCACGAATCGAGGACGCTGCGGACGTACAGGATCGTGAAGAGGCGGAATGGTTCTCCTCACTTATCGAAAAAGGGGAGGCTGTCAGCAATTACACGCTCGCCGTCCCGATGCATAAAGTCTTCCGCGACTTGAAGCAAGTCGCGTTCTCCTTGCTTCCGTCTCGTCGTTCGGGCATTCCGGAGAGCGATACGGTCCATTTGAGCTGTCGTCCGCTACCGGCGTTCCACGGTCAGATGCATCTATTGAAGCAGGAAGTCGAACGATGGCAGCAAGGTGATCAACGAATTGTCGTACTTGCGGGGGATAAGTCGTGTGCAGATAAGATTGAAGCGCTTCTTTCCGACTATGGAATCGCCTCGACCTTCACCAATGTCGATGGAGAGTTAGAACCGAGACGTGTCTCGGTCATCATCGGTCAAATCGAAGGGGGATTCGAACTGTCGACGAGCCGTCTCGTTGTCATATCGGAAGAAGAGTTGTTCAAGCGTGTGACGAAACGAAAACGTCAGACGAAGAATTTGACGAACGCCGAACGAATCAAGAGTTACCAAGAGCTGAAACCGAACGATTATGTCGTCCACGTGCACCACGGAATCGGGAAGTACCTTGGCATTAAAACAATCGAGGTCGGTGGAATCCATCAGGATTACCTGCACCTCGTCTATGCAGGGGACGACGCCCTCTACGTGCCGGTCGACCAAATCGATCTCGTCCAAAAATATGTCGGTGCCGAAGGAAAAGAGCCAAAGATTTATAAACTCGGCGGCACCGAGTGGAAGAAAGTAAAATCGAAAGTTGCCAAATCGGTTGAAGACATTGCTGATGAGCTCATTAAATTGTACGCGGCACGAGAGGCCTCGGTCGGTTTCGCGTTCCCTCCGGACGATGAAGAAATGGGTCAGTTCGAATCCTCTTTCCCGTACGCCGAGACAGAAGACCAGGTCCGTTCGATTGCAGAAATCAAGGCGGATATGGAACGCTCCCGTCCGATGGATCGCCTTTTGTGTGGAGATGTCGGATACGGGAAAACGGAAGTGGCAATTCGGGCGGCGTTCAAAGCCGTACTCGCCGGTAAACAAGTGGCCTTTCTTGTCCCGACGACCGTCCTCGCCCAACAGCATTATGAAACGATGCTCGAGCGGTTCAGCGAATTCCCGATCAACGTATCGGTCATGAGTCGTTTCCGTTCGAAGAGTGAAATGACGGCGACGAAGAAAGGTTTGAAAGAAGGTACCATTGACATCGTCGTCGGGACACACCGCGTGTTGTCCAAAGACGTGACGTTCGCCAACCTCGGTCTCGTCATCATCGATGAAGAACAACGGTTCGGCGTCAAACATAAAGAGCGTCTGAAACAGTTGAAGACGAACATCGACGTCCTCACGTTGACGGCGACACCGATTCCACGGACATTGCATATGTCGATGATCGGAATCCGTGACTTGTCCGTATTGGAGACACCGCCAGAGAATCGTTATCCTGTCCAAACATACGTCATGGAATACGACGGCATCGTCTTGCGTGAAGCGCTCGAACGTGAACTCGCTCGCGGAGGACAGGCGTTCTTCCTCTATAACCGTGTCGAAGGGATCGAACGGAAAGCGGAAGAGATCCGGGCCTTATTGCCGGATGCACGAATTGCTACGGCCCATGGACGTATGACTGAAAGTGAGCTCGAGAGCCAGTTAATCAGCTTCCTAGAGGGCGAGGCGGATATTTTAGTCTCAACGACAATCATCGAGACGGGAATCGACATTCCAAACGTCAACACCCTCATCGTCCACGATGCCGACAAAATGGGACTGTCCCAGCTCTACCAACTCCGAGGTCGTGTCGGACGTTCGAATCGCATCGCCTATGCGTACTTTACGTATCGGAAAGACAAGCGCTTGACGGAAGTGGCAGAAAGTCGTCTTCAGGCCATCAAAGAGTTCACAGAGCTCGGCAGTGGTTTTAAGATTGCGATGCGCGACTTGTCGATTCGTGGGGCCGGGAACTTACTCGGTGCACAACAGTCTGGATTCATCGATTCGGTCGGTTTCGATCTGTACTCACAAATGCTCTCTGAAGCCATTGAGGAACGGAAAGACCGCATGCGTGGACAAGCGAAACAAGTCGTCTTCAAACCGGAGATCACTTTCCAGGCCGATGCGTATATCCCTGATGACTACTTGTCAGATAGCGAATTGAAGATTGAGATGTACAAACGCTTCAAATATGTAGATACGCCGAACGCGTTGTTCGCCCTTCAAGATGAACTGATTGAACGATTTGGCGAATTCCCGGAACCGGTCGCGTTGCTCATTCAATTGACACGTCTGCGTATTTATGGAGAACTGGCAAAAGTGAGTCGAATCAAGCAGACGCCAGGACGTATCGAAATTGTCTTATCGAAAGAATCGACGACGGCTCTGGATGTCCCGTCCTTCATGGAGTGGTCGATGCCTCTTGGTCGTAAGCTTGGCGTAGGGCAAGAAGACGGCGCCTTGAAACTGTCACTCAGCGGTCGGATGCCGCTAACAGAGCTCTTGAATGATGCCGATACTGTATTAGAAGAACTGATGAAGCGGTTGGTGGGCGATGCGGTCGCCAAGTAAGTTTGCGCAAGGCGTCGTTCTGTTCGCCCTTGCCGGCTACGTATCGAAACTGATCAGCTTCGCCTATCGTGTCCCCTATCAAAACTTGGCGGGGGACTTCGGACTTTATGCCTATCAAACCGTCTATCCGTTCGCGGCCATCGTGGCGTCACTCGGCATTTATGCGATGCCGGTCGTCATTGCGAAAATCGGCGTCGGTGCGAAAGGGACGAATCGTAAGTTAGAAGTCTTATGGGGAAGCTTTTACGCCTTACTTCTACTCTCGTCCATGCTTGTCGTCACGGTATGGCTGTTTGCCCCGACCCTAGCGAAATGGCTTGGAGATGAGCAGCTAGCTCCTGCACTTCGCGTGATCAGTTTGAGTTATTTACTCATGCCGGCGTCAGCCGTGTTGCGCGGGGCTTTTCAATCGAGAGATGACTTACGACCGAGCGCATGGTCGCAAGTGCTCGAGAACTTTGTCCGCGTGACGGTCATGCTGTCCCTATTATGGATTGGGGTCCGTCTCGGAAAAGATGCATATACGCTCAGTCAATATGCGTATGGTGCGACGCTCATCGGTGGGCTTGTGGCGATTGCCTTTTTAGTTTATCGCGCACGAGGAGTGCGGATTGTGAGGGTGCGCCGCGTCACGTTTCGGAGAGGAATGAAACTCTTGTTGACGACGGGTTTCGCGGTCGGATTCGCATCACTCGGGATTTTATGGATGCAACTGGTCGACTCCTTCACCATCGTCAATTTGATGGGTGGCACATATGAGGCGAAGGTGAGCAAAGGAGTGTTCGATCGAGGATATCCGCTCGTGCAATTCGCCATTTTGTTCACCACGACCATCGGGATGGCCAACGTGCCGACGCTCGTCCGTCACTATCGGGCAGGGCATCTCCAAAAGACGACACAGGGACTCCGTTCAATGATTCGTGTGACGACGGCGATTGCTGGTGCAGCGACCATCGGGTTGATGGGAGTCATGTTTTTCTTGAACGTGGCCTTGTTTGAAGACGAGTCCGGGACGCGAGCCCTTGTCTTCTTAGCGACGAGTACGTTTGCTGCCTCCTTGGCGATTGCGAGTATGACTTGTTTGCAGGCGATTGACCGAGAGTGGGTCGCGGCACGAAGTATGGTCGTCGCAATTTTAGTGAAAAGTATGGTAAACGCATGGCTTGTCCCGAGATACGGAATCGAAGGCGCGGCAATCGGGACGTCGATTGGATTTTTAGCGATGGCATTCTATAATTTTCGGGCGCTTGACCGTTCGATTCCGCTCGGATCATTTCGATCGAAACATTATAAATCGCTATGGAAAGCCCTCGTACCGATGCTGTTCCTCATTGGCGTGTTAAACTGGCTAGGTCAGATGTGGGTCGATTCGCGAATCACTGCGTTCGGTTGGTTAATCGGAATGGTGTGTAGCGGTGCCGTCCTTTATATATGGAGATTATGGAGTACGCGAATGCTGTCACTTGCGGAATGGGAACTGATCCCGTTCGGAAGTCGTCTGCTCGATGTGCTCGAGAAAAAGGAGAACTAATATGGGTTATACAATCACGGTGGTCGGACTCGGGTCTGGTGAGTTGAATCAATTGCCGCTCGGTGTGTACCGCCATTTAAAACAACAACCGCTCGTCTGGTTGCGCACAAAAGAACATCCTGTCGTTCAAGAGTTAGAAGCGGAAGGACTCGTGTTCGAATCATTTGATTCGGTCTATGAATCGAGTGATACGTTTGAAGAAGTTTATGACCAAATTGTCGAGACGTTGTTGAGTAAAAGTGAAGAAATGGCGATCACATACGCCGTACCGGGCCACCCGTTCGTAGCGGAACGGACCGTCGAACTATTGGTGGAACGCGGTGCCGACCTTCATGTACTCGGTGGTCAAAGTTTCCTCGATGCCATGTTCCAGGCGCTCCGGATCGACCCAATCAATGGATTTCAACTGCTCGATGCGACCGCACTCGACCTTGAACGTTTGCAGGTGACCCAACATGTGCTTATCGGGCAAGTGTACGATGGATTCGTGGCGGGTGACGTCAAAGTGCAATTGATGGAACGGTATCCGGACGACCATCCCGTCACCCTTGTGACGGCTGCCGGTACGACGCAAGAACGGATTGAGCACATTCCGTTATTCGAAATGGACCGGATGGCGGAAGTGAATAACTTGACGACCCTCTACGTTCCACCGCTCGTGGATGAATCGTATTTGGCGAAGGATTTTGCGACACTCAAACAAATCATCGCAACGCTTCGAGGACCAGACGGGTGCCCGTGGGATCGTAAACAGACGCATGCGTCACTTCGCAAGTACCTATTAGAAGAGGCGTATGAGTTGATTGAAGCAATCAATGCAGAAGACGATGATGCCATCATCGAAGAACTCGGTGACGTCTTGCTCCAAGTGATGTTGCATGCTCAAATCGGAGAAGATGAGGGCTATTTCGATATTCGTGACGTAATCGGTTCCATCAGTGAGAAGATGGTGCGCCGCCATCCACACGTCTTTGGCGATGTCACCGTCGAAGATGCCTCTGACGTGGTGAAAAACTGGAATGCGATTAAACAGACGGAAAAAGGGGAAAAGAAACAATCGCAACTCGATGGTGTTCTCGTCGACCAACCTTCATTGATGCGAGCGGAGCAACTTCA
The DNA here is from genome assembly GCF_042652865.1 of Exiguobacterium profundum. Taxonomy (GTDB): domain Bacteria; phylum Bacillota; class Bacilli; order Exiguobacteriales; family Exiguobacteriaceae; genus Exiguobacterium; species Exiguobacterium profundum. The sequence continues at coordinate 19,064 of NZ_JBHSHG010000002.1, read as the reverse complement.
AAAGAAAGCGGCTCACGTCGGATTTGAGTGGGATGACGTATCCGGTGCCTTCGAAAAACTGGAAGAAGAGTTAAAAGAATGGCATGAAGACCTAAGTGATGAATCGGAACTTGGGGACGTATTGTTCTCCATCGTGAACATCGCGCGATACGTTGGGCTGAATGCCGAGCAAGCATTAGAACAGACGAACCGAAAGTTCAAACGTCGATTCGAGTATGTGGAAGCGAACGGTGACCTTCACCAGATGACACTCGAACAGATGGATGCGCTTTGGAACGAGGCAAAGGAGAAAGGTTTATGAGACTAGATAAGTTTTTAAAAGTGTCACGTCTAATCAAGCGTCGTACGTTGGCAAAAGAAGTGGCGGACCAAGGACGAATTCAACTGAATGGGCAAGTCGCGAAGGCGAGCACAGAAGTCAAAGTCGGAGATGAGTTACAAATTCGCTTCGGAAATAAACTCGTCACGGTCGTCATCGATTCAATCGCAGAACATGCACGTAAAGAAGATGCGAAAGAAATGTATCGTTTACTTAAAGAAGAGAAGATGGACGGTAGTATCAACTCATAAAAAAAAGTATACTTAATGTATTAAGAGGAGGGGGATGAGGCGATGAACGGACGTAATCCGATGGATCGACAACGACGCATTCGAGCGCTAGATGAGCGTAGAGAACAGCTAGAAAAAGATACACATCGCCGACGAGTTCATCTTCGACGTCGTTTGGCGGCAGCCTCTCTCCTGTTTTTATTTGTCATGGTGTTGATTGGACAGAGTTACTTCTCGAAAGTAGGGTACGTATCGGACCAGCAACAAGCCTACGCACAAGCAAAAGTGGAGTTGCGTGAACAGCAGGCCGAACAGGATGAGTTGAAAGAGCAAGTGGAACGGTTACAGGATGAAGATTATATCGCGAACTTAGCACGAAACGAACTGCTTTTCTCTAAAGATGGAGAGATTATTTTCTACTTCTCGCCAGAGGAATAAGTCGGTTCGTTGACCGTTAGGGAAACGACTCGTATAATTAGAAAGAATCAATCAAAAAAGGAGTACATTATTTTATGTCAATTGAAGTAGGAAGCAAGGTACAAGGTAAGGTTACAGGGATTACGCATTTCGGAGCGTTCGTCGAGCTCCCAAATGGCAAGACAGGATTAGTACACATCAGTGAAGTGGCAGACTCTTACGTCAAAGACATTAACGAAGTGTTGACAGTCGGTCAAGAAGTCACGGTAAAAGTGTTGAACGTCGAAAATGATGGGAAAATCGGGTTGTCCATCAAGAAAGCAGTCGACCGTCCTGTAAGCGAACGTCCTGAGCGTCCTGAGCGTCCAGCTGGTGAGCGTTTCTCTCGTGGCCCACGTCCAGGTGGCCCAGGTCAAGGTGGTCCACGCGGTGGCGGCGGTCCACGCGGTGGCGGCCCACGTGGTGGCGGTCGTCGTGAACAACGTCGTGAACCAGAAACATTTGATACATTGATGAGTAAGTTCTTGAAAGATAGCGACGAGCGTCTTTCGACGTTGAAACGTCAAACAGACTCAAAACGCGGTGGACGCGGAGCCAAGCGCGGGTAATCCTTCGTATACCAATTAGCTTCTACTCGTAACCATAGAGGTCTTGTAATGAGACGAGCCATGAACATTTTCGTTCATGGCTTTTTTTCTGTTTAAAAAAATTATAAAAAATAACTAAAAGAGTTGCTTTTTTTCGAGGAAGGGAGCAAAATAGGGAACATGAAAAAATAGTTATGTTTTATAAGTGAAGGTGGAGAGAAAAATGAATGGATGGAAACTGTGGACGGCGGAGTGGCGAAGTATCTTCAAGAACCCACGTGTGTTGGTTCCGATTCTTGCGGTCGCACTCGTACCGTTAATGTACGCCGGTATGTTCTTATGGGCTTTTTGGGATCCGTATGGACAGATGAAAGATTTGCCGGTCGCCATCGTCAATGAAGACAAAGGGGCAACGTTTGAAGGGGAGTCGCTTGCAATTGGAGATGACCTCATTGATAAGCTGCTGGATTCGGAGGCGTTCGAGTTCGTCGAAACGACGAAGAAAGAAGCGGAATCTGGACTGAAAGACCATGACTACTACATGGCGATCGAGATTCCAGAAAACTTTTCAGAAAAAGCGACGACTGCTTTAGATGAACATCCGGAGCAACTCGAACTGAAGTATATCGCAAATGAATCGTATAACTTCTTAGCCGCACAAATCGGTGGTTCCGCGATGGAACAAGTCAAAGCGGAACTGTCGACCGAAGTCTCGAAACAGTATGTCAGTGCGTTGAAAGACGGATTGAATGATGTGGCAGACGGACTTGGTGAGGCCGCAGATGGTGCAGCGACACTTGCGGACGGCTCAACGTCAGCAAAAGACGGTGCCGTCAAGTTGGCGGACGGGACGAAGCTTCTCGCTTCGAAACAACGTGAGCTCGCGGATGGAGCAAGCCAATTAAACGATGGGATGACTCAGTTGGCCGATGGTTCATCAGAACTCGCGGATGGGACGAAGCTTCTCGCTTCGAAACAACGGGAACTGGCGAATGGAGCAAGTCAATTACGTGATGGTGTTTCGCAATTGGCCGATGGCTCATCTGCACTCGCGGATGGCAGTCAACAAGTATACGAGGGCTCAGCCTCACTTTCGGACGGGGTCCATCGTGTCAGCGAGGGCGCTTCTGCCTTACAAGGCGGGACGAGCCAACTCGTTGACGGAACAGGAGCGTTCGCATCTAAACTAGATGAGCTGCACACAGGTGCGAAGACGTTGAACCAAGGTGTTCAAGACCTTGCTGCCGGCATCGAGCGCTCGAAAGAGGGGGCATCTGCATTACAGGATGGTGCCACAAAACTCTCAGGAGCGTTGACTCAGGCGAAGGACGGAAACGCGGCACTTGTTGCGGGTCAAACAGACGTGGTCAATGGAATCGGACAAATGAAGTCTGAATTGACTGCGAAACAAGATGAGTTGATTGGACAATTGACAGCGCTCGCTGAGTCGGGTCAATCGGCATCACCTGAAATGCTTCAAGCCATTGCGGCACAACTGAGCGAAGGGAAGCAAGAGACGGCGGCCGGGTTTGATCAACTATCCGCTGGCGCGACAAAAGTGAAAGAAGGACAGGTCGCACTTGGCGCAGGTCTTGATCAGGCAGGTACAGGTGCAGACAAACTATCGACTGGACTTTCTGAATTGAGTACCGGTCAAACGAAATTGGCCGAAGGTGCGAACGCATTGGCAAGTGGTTCAAGTCAAATCGAGCAAGGTACGCAAACGGCGGCCGATCGTTCCCAAGAACTTGTGTCAGCGAGTGCGAAGCTCAATCAAGGCGCGACACAACTTCAAGATGGGACAACTGAGCTCGCCGCTGGAAGTGACAAGCTTGTAGACGCGACTGGACAGTTGTCTGAGGGTAGCGAAAAGCTTGCGGATGGAGCGAAGAGCGCAAGCACCGGTACGAATGAATTGGTGAATGGTGCGAATCAATTAGCGGACGGTGGTCAAAAGCTGCAGTCAGGAAGCCGTGAACTGGCCGAAGGTGCGAAGGGTGCCGGAGCCGGAACGAGCAAGCTAACGGATGGCGCGAATCAGCTCGCGAATGGTGGACAAGAACTTTCAGACGGTAGCGGTGAACTCGCTGACGGAATGAAAGAGCTCGCATCAGGTAGCGATGAACTTCGTGACGCCTTGGTAAAAGGTGCGAAAGACGCAGACATCGGTCTAACAGATGACAACGTCGAGATGATGGCCGGTCCAGTGTCGCTCGTCGACAACTCGATTCACGAGGTGCCAAACTACGGTACTGGATTTGCTCCGTACTTTATGTCACTCGGACTTTTCGTTGGGGCACTCCTTCTCTCGATCGTTTATCCATTATACGATCCAGCAGGGCGCCCGAAACGTAGTCTATCGTGGGTATTGTCGAAATCTGGTGTCCTCATGGTCGTCGGATTCTTGCAAGCCTTGATTCTCGATGTGGCTATGGTGCAACTGCTCGGTCTTGAAGTGAGCGAACCATTGAAATTCTTCGGTTTCAGCTGGTTGACGAGCATCACGTTCCTCTTTATCGTACAGTTGCTCGTGACAACACTCGGAAACCCTGGACGTTTCGTGGCGATCGTCTTGTTGATTTTACAATTGACGACGTCAGCCGGGACGTTCCCGCTTGAATTGATTCCAAGAGCATTGCAACCATTCAATGCCTTGCTTCCAATGACGTATACGGTTGCCGGATATAAAGAAATTCTATCGGCAGATGGTGCGCAGTACTTGCAGACGGCGACAACCTATTTAGTGTTTGTGGCTGCCGGATGTTTTGCATTACTATGGGCGTACTTCCGGATCGCATGGAAGAAAAAATATCGTCAAGTCGCATCAGAAGCATGATGTAAATACGATACAAAATCGTGTATAGTGGGGAAGACGACACTATACACGATTTTTTTCTTAAAAAAATATAAAAAAAGAATTGACACTCGAATGGTGACTGGTTATTATAGAAAATGTGCTTAGGACACAACAATAACATGGCGGTGTAGCTCAGCTGGCTAGAGCGTACGGTTCATACCCGTGAGGTCGTGGGTTCGACTCCCTCCGCCGCTACCATTTTATTTAGGCCCGTTGGTCAAGCGGTTAAGACACCGCCCTTTCACGGCGGTAACACGGGTTCGAATCCCGTACGGGTCACTTAACCTAAGCGTAAAGAAGCCATCTCAATCGAGATGGCTTCTTTTGTTATATCAAGGAGGGAATTCATGAAAAAGGTACTCGTCGCTGTGTCGGGTGGAGTCGATTCCATTGTCTTATTGGACCGTCTCGTCAAGCAAGGATGGGATGTGGCGGTGGCGCACGTCCATCACGGTTTACGAGAAGCATCAGATGAAGAGTACACGTTCGTCGCACACGTAGCGGCATCCTACCAAGTCGCGTTTCATGGGACGCGTCTCCATTTTCAAGAAGGAGCATCACAGGCTCATTACCGTAAGGCCCGCTACCGCTTTTTTGAAGACGTCATGAATGAACATGGATACGATACACTGGCCACGGCTCATCATGCGGATGATGTGTTGGAGACGGTTCTCATTCAACTTCACCGAAACGTAATCGAAGTGAAAGGAATTCCCGAGAGAAGAACGTTCGGGCGTGGGACGTTGATCCGTCCTTTATTAAGAGAAACAAAGGTGCAACTCATCGAGTATGCTCGGAAAAACGAACTTGCCTGGAGGGAAGATGCCACCAATCAGGAAGTGACCTATTTACGGAATCGGATCCGTCACGAAATCATCCCGAGGCTGAAACAACTGTGGCCGACAGTCGTTGACGATGTATACGATACGGCGAAACAGGCATACGCTGAATGGGACATGCGTTACCAGTCATGTGGGCGATGGATTGAAGAAAATGTGGATCTTGAAATGAAAGCGTTTCATGTGAAACTTGATGAGTTTAATCGCTTATCCTCACTTGAGCGGTATACGGTCGCTCGCTTGCTGTCCCGTCGCTATGGGGTAGAGGTCGGTGAGGCGGTCGAAAAGTTAAGCATGAGTCAAAAGGACACCGGAACCTATCACCTGTCAGGTGAGTGGTTCATGATGAAGCAGAAGAGGGTACTTAATCTTGTACAACGTTCGACAGAAGCATCACTTCACCCCGTTCAGGTCGAGTCGTTACCGGCCGTCGTTCAATTTGGAAAGCGTACGGTTTCGTTGTCCATCGAAGAAGGACGAGAAGGTATTCCGCTAAAGGAAATCACTTATCCGCTGACAATTCGTTCGCTCGCACCTGGAGATCGAATGCAGTTGAACGTGGGGACAAAAAAAGTATCCCGCATCCTAATCGATGAAAAGGTTGAGCGAACCATTCGACCGACGCTCCCGTTGCTTGAGGACGCCTCGGGACGAATTCTCGCGATTGTTGGGGTAAGAGTTTCAGAATTTCTAGACAAGTCGGATGCGATTTGCCTACGATTAATGGTAAAATGATGATTGTGTCGAAACAGAAAGAGGAGGATTTCAAGATGTCATTAATGAACGATATGGAGAAAATTTTAATCTCACGTGAAGAGATTCAAGAAAAGGTGAAAGAACTCGCTGGAACATTGAGCGAAGACTATAAAGAAGAGTTCCCGCTTCTCGTATGTGTATTGAAAGGCGCGATGCCATTCATGTCGGACCTCGTCAAAGAAATGGATATCCATTTAGAGATGGATTTCATGGACGTGTCGACGTATCATGGAGGAACTTCTTCGACAGGTGAAGTGAAAATCGAGAAAGATTTAAATACATCTGTAGAAGGACGCGACATCTTGATTGTAGAAGATATTATTGATAGTGGATTGACGCTTGGTTACCTCGTCGATCTTCTTAAATACCGTAAAGCGAAGTCTGTGAAGATTGTCACGCTTCTCGATAAGCCGACTGGCCGTAAAAATGGTTTATCAGCAGACTATAGTGGTTTCGTGATTCCACACGAATTCGTTGTCGGCTACGGTCTTGATTATGAAGAGAAATATCGTAACCTTCCTTATGTCGGTGTGCTCAAACCGAGCGTTTACGGGGGCTAACGTTTTTCTTTTGAAAATGTGACGTGGTAAGATAAAGGAAATCCCCAAAGTATAGGCATATACTGAATGGGCGAGAACATCGTTTCTCGGAATAGGAGGCAGAGAATGAATCGTGCAGTGAAAAACACATTGGTTTTTGGTGTGATTTTCCTAGCCTTGATCTTGTTCCTTCAATATTTGCAGAATCCGAATAGTCAGAGTGAAACGCTCTCGTATTCGAAATTCCTAGAATATGTGGAAGATGATCGGATTGAGACGGCAACCGTACAAGAAATCCCGGGGGCTATCTCGATTACAGGCGATCTTACAGGAGATGAAGACCAACGTTATGAAACAAACATTCCAGCGAACGAAGCGGAATATGCGGATGTATTAACGCAGCTTCGAGCGAATACGGATATTCAAATCGAGGAGGCTGAATCCAACAGTAGCTGGTTCAGCATCGTCTTCGCGATTTTACCATTCATTATCATCTTCATCTTGTTCTTCTTCTTGTTGAACCAAGCGCAAGGTGGTGGCGGTGGTGGTCGTGTGATGAACTTCGGGAAATCGAAGGCGAAACTATACGACCAAGAGAAACGTCGCGTCACATTCAAAGATGTGGCTGGGGCGGACGAAGAGAAGCAAGAACTCATCGAAGTCGTTGAATTCTTGAAAGATCCTCGCAAATTCTCGAAACTCGGCGCACGTATTCCAAAAGGGGTCTTACTCGTAGGTCCTCCAGGGACAGGTAAAACACTCTTGGCTCGTGCGGTAGCCGGTGAAGCCGGTGTTCCGTTCTTCTCGATCTCAGGTTCGGACTTCGTTGAGATGTTTGTCGGGGTCGGGGCGTCACGTGTTCGTGACTTGTTCGAAAACGCGAAAAAGAATGCGCCATGTATCATCTTCATCGATGAAATTGATGCGGTCGGTCGCCAGCGTGGTGCCGGTCTCGGTGGTGGGCACGATGAGCGTGAACAAACACTGAACCAACTTCTTGTTGAGATGGATGGATTCAGTGATAACGAAGGAATCATCATGGTTGCGGCGACAAACCGTCCAGATATCCTTGACCCGGCCCTCCTTCGTCCAGGTCGTTTTGACCGTCAAATTACGGTCGATCGTCCGGATGTCAAAGGGCGCGAAGAAGTATTGAAAGTCCATGCACGTAACAAGCCACTCGATTCGACGGTGGACTTGAAGTCGATTGCACAACGTACGCCTGGTTTCTCTGGGGCAGACTTAGAGAACCTCTTGAACGAAGCGGCACTCGTTGCGGCACGTTCGAACCGTACAGCTGTTTCAGTTGTCGATGTGGAAGAAGCGATTGACCGTGTTATCGCAGGTCCTTCGAAGAAGAGTCGCATCATCTCTGAAAAAGAGCGCAACATTGTTGCATATCACGAAGCGGGTCACACAATCATCGGTCTCGAGCTTGAGAATGCGGATGAAGTACACAAAGTGACAATCGTTCCACGCGGAAACGCGGGCGGATATGTCGTCATGCTTCCGAAAGAAGATCGTTACTTCATGACAAAACCTGAACTCGAAGACAAGATTGTTGGTCTTCTTGGTGGTCGCGTCGCCGAAGATGTCATCTTTGGAGAAGTGTCGACCGGAGCGAGCAATGACTTCCAGCGCGCTACTGGTATCGCACGTAAGATGGTCATGGATTACGGGATGAGCGATAAACTCGGACCGCTCCAGCTCGGTTCAAACCATGGCGGACAAGTCTTCCTTGGTCGCGATTTCCAGACAGAGCAGAACTACTCGGATGCGATTGCGCAAGAAATCGATTTGGAGATTCGAGACATCATCAATCGCTGTTACGCGAAAGCGAAGCAGATTTTGACAGATCGTCGCGAAGATCTCGAACTCGTTGCAAAGACGCTGCTTGATGTCGAGACGCTCGACTCGAAACAGATTCGTCATTTGATCAAGACACGCGAGTATCTTCCGCATGAGCCGGAAGAGGACGTGGATGGATCGACGGATGCGGATGACGCAGCGAAGAAAGATGATGCAGCCGTTCAACACGGTCAAGTCGTCGATCAACCTGAAGTTGTCCAAGACAGCCAGCCGGATGTCGTACCTGAAGGCGATAAGCCAGAAGCGACACCGACAGAACGTCCGAATAACGAATCACGTTAATGAAAAAGACGAATGCCCTTGACGAGGCATTCGTCTTTTTTCGTGTTATAATTCGAGCGAACTGCAATTGACAACAAAGTGAGGAACTATATCATGATTTTAGTGATTGATGTTGGAAATACAAATATTGTTCTCGGGATGTACGATGGAGATCATCTCGTACACCATTGGCGCATCTCAACGGATCGTACAAAAACGACCGACGAGTACGGCATGCTGGTGAAATCGCTATTCGATCATTCGAACGTCTCGTTCGACCAGGTCGAGGGAGTGATCTTATCTTCTGTCGTACCTCCTGTTATTTTCCCACTTGAACAAATGTCGCAACGATACTTCAATGTACGTCCAATCGTTGTGGGACCAGGTGTGAAGACAGGGTTGGACATTCACGTCGAGAATCCTCGCGAAGTCGGGGCCGACCGAATCGTTAACGCGGTGGCTGGAATCGCCAAGTATGACGGTCCGCTCATAATTGTTGATTTTGGAACGGCAACCACGTATTGTTACATCGATGAGAAACGTCGTTACCATGGCGGAATCATCTCACCAGGTATCATGATCTCAGTGGAGGCACTCTATCAGCGTGCCGCGAAACTACCTCGGATTGAATTGGCGACCCCGCCGACAGTCATCGGGAAGAACACGATTCAAGCGATGCAATCGGGGACATATTATGGATATGTGGCCCAAGTGGACGGTATCGTGAACCGGATGAAGCGTGAAGTCGGTGAAGCGACTGTCATTGCAACGGGAGGGCTGGCGCGATTGATCAGTGAACATGCAGAGACAATCGACCATGTGGATTCGTTCCTGACACTCGAAGGCCTCCGTCTCATTTACGAGCGCAATCAAAAGTAAACTAAAGGAGTTAAATCATATGATTCATACAGAACAACAAGCATTACTCGACCAGATGAAGGATGACTATCTCGTTCGTGCCCTCGGTTTTAACGGAGAGGTTCGTGCCTTTGCCGCACGCACGACAAAAACGGTATATGAGACGCAACTTCGTCATCAAACGACACCAGTTGCTTCAGCTGCCCTCGGACGGACGATGACGATCGGCTCGATGATTGGAGCGATGCAAAAAGGTGCAGCGCGTGTCACGCTTAAAGTAGAAGGTGATGGTCCAATCGGGAAAATCATCGTGGACGCGGATACAGCGGGAGATGTTCGTGGATATGTGTCGTACCCGCGTGTCGATGGCGGTACATTCGTCAACGAACAAGGGTTGACGAAATTGAAAGTCGGCGAAGCCGTCGGAAAAGGAACCATTTCTGTCATTAAAGACTTAGGATTGAAAGACTATGTCGGCGGTTCTTCAGAGATTCAAACGGGCGAAATCAGTGAAGACTTCACGTACTACTTCGCCACATCTGAGCAAGTACCGTCAGTCGTCGGGGCGGGTGTCCTCGTCTTACCGGAAGATGAATCGATTCTTGCTGCAGGTGGAATCATCGTCCAGTTGCTCCCGAACGCTTCTGAAGAGACGGTACAAGCGCTCGAAAAAGCACTTCAGACGTTCCCGCCCGTATCGGTTTTGATTGGTGAAGAAAAAACGCCAGAAGAAATGCTTCAATTACTCCTTGGCGATAGCCTCGATGTCCTCGACACGAACCCGATTCAGTTCAACTGCACATGCAGCCGTGAACGAATGGAAAGCGCCATTATCGGTCTCGGAAAAGAAGAGATTCGTCAGATGATTGAAGAAGATGGCGGAGCTGAAGCCGTATGCCATTTCTGTGGCGAAAAGTATCATTTCTCAGCGGAACAGTTAGAGACGATGAAAGTACAGGCACAGGCGTAGGCAACGTTCCAAATTGCATATTTTCAATTCGATAGGGTATGATAACAATATCGGAATAGTCGGAATTATGAAGGAGGAAATGCAATGCGTATCGTAAACTCAGTAACAGACTTGATTGGAAAGACTCCGATTGTGAAATTGAACGGAATGACTGGACCAGAGGATGCCAACGTGTATCTGAAGCTCGAATATATGAACCCGGGATCAAGCGTCAAAGACCGGATCGCCCTCGCCATGATCGAAGCGGCTGAAAAAGACGGCATCTTGAAGCCAGGTGATACAATCATCGAGCCAACTAGCGGAAACACGGGCATCGGTCTCGCGATGGTCAGTGCCGCAAAAGGATATAAAGCCATTCTAGTCATGCCTGAAACGATGAGCATGGAACGCCGAAACCTCCTTCGTGGATACGGGGCCGAATTAATTTTGACACCAGGACCTGAAGGGATGGGTGGAGCGATTCGTCGCGCTACTGAAGAAGCAGAGAAACATGGCTACTTCCTCCCGCAACAATTCAATAATGCAGCTAACCCGAACGTCCATGAAATGACGACGGGACCTGAGATTGTAGAGGCGTTTGAAGAATCAGGACTTTCAGTCGACGCTTTGATTGCCGGAGTCGGGACGGGCGGTACCATCACCGGCGCAGGTAAAGTCGTGAAGGCGAAGTACCCGGACGTAAAAATTCTCGCCGTTGAACCGGTCGATTCACCTGTCTTATCAGGCGGGAAACCGGGACCTCATAAGATTCAAGGGATTGGGGCTGGATTCGTTCCATCCATCCTCGACACGGAGATTTATGAAGGGGTTCTTCAAATCACGACAGAGCAAGCGTTCGAATATGCTCGTCAGGCGGCACGTACGAACGGTGTCCTCGGTGGTATCTCTTCAGGAGCTGCCATTGCGGCAGCGCTTGATACAGCGAAACGCCTTGGTAAAGGGAAAAATGTATTGGCGATTATCCCCTCAAACGGTGAACGTTACTTGAGCACGCCGCTCTATCAGTTTGATGAAGAGTCAAACGAGAGTCGCGTATAACATTTCAGGCAGTAATCGAGAGACATTCTCTTTCGATTGCTGCCTTTTCTTGTGTACAATAAAAGGCATGAATGAATAGACGGAGGAATGACATGTGAGATCGACTGCGTTCAGAACAAAGCGGATGACGAAAGAGAAGGTGTATGAGGCATACATGACGTTGACGGCGGATCAACCGTATCATGCATGGTTAGAGAGTGGGAGAGCGGGACGGTATACGATTGCGGGAATCGAGCCGTTCGGTCGCTTTCATGTAAAAGACGGTGTCGGACTCTTGCAAGTGGGAGATACGACAGAAACGCTATACGGAAAGCCGCTTGAGCTCGTCAGTGAGGTACGGAAGCGATTTGAGGCCGAGCGTCCGGAAGGGGCTCCTCCTTTCTTTGGTGGCATGATCGGGTATGTCAGTTATGATGTGGCCCGGACGATTGAACGTCTCCCTCAGCAAGCGGAGGATGATTTGTCGACACCAGACGTCTCGTTTCTTCTATTTGACGAGGTGGCGGTGTTCGATGAAGTGGATTCGACCCTGTACTTGATGGTGACGGCGGAGGAAGGTGCAGAACGTAAGGCGGACCGATTGGCGGCCATGTGGAACGTCGAGTCGCATTACGCGTTCAAGCCGACAGGGCAGTCACCGATAGAACGATCGCGCTCCATGTCCCAGGAAGAGTTTGTTGAAGCGGTCAAACGGATTCAGTCCTATATCGTAGAAGGGGATGTGTTCCAAGTGAACTTGAGCGTTCGTCAGTCCGAACCGCTTCTCGCTGACCCGCGTCGAGTATATGATACGTTGCGTCAAATGAATCCATCTCCTTATATGGGCTATTTCGTGGATGATGCTTTAACGATGGTCTCCGCTTCACCAGAGCTGTTGCTTGAAAAACACGGAACCGACATTTCGACACGCCCGATCGCGGGTACGCGTCCACGTGGCAAAGATGATGTGGAAGACTTGGAGTTGGCGAACACATTGCTTGAAAACGAGAAAGAGCGGGCCGAACACGTCATGCTCGTCGATCTTGAACGGAACGACCTCGGCAAGGTGGCGGCATATGGCAGCGTTCATGTTGATGAGTTGATGGTGATTGAGAAGTACTCACACGTACAACATATCGTATCGAACGTACGAGGTTCGATTCGGGATGAAGTATCAGGAGCCGAAGCACTGGCAGCGATGTTCCCAGGCGGTACCATTACCGGCGCACCGAAAATTCGGACGATGGAAATCATCGAAGAACTCGAACCAGTTCGCCGGGGACTCTACACTGGCTCATATGGTTGGTTAAGTTGGGATGACGACCTCGTCTTCAATATCACGATTCGGACGATGGTCGTAAAAGACGGAATCGCATACGTTCAAGCGGGAGCAGGTATTGTGATCGATTCGGATCCGGTCTCGGAATATGAAGAATCCCTGTCCAAAGCGAAGGCGCTATGGGCGGCGAAACACATGACGGAGGAAACGACATGATTGTATTAATCGACAACTATGACTCATTTACGTATAACTTGGTGCAATATTTCGGTGAACTCGGTCAAGAACTAGTCGTGTATCGAAACGATGAAGTCACGATTCAAGAGATTGAGGCGCTTGCCCCGAGTTATCTTGTCATTTCGCCGGGACCTTGCACTCCGAATGAGGCGGGAATTAGCGTTGAGGCAATCCAAGCGTTTGCGGGGCGTATCCCGATTTTAGGGGTTTGCCTCGGACATCAGGCGATTGCGCAAGCGTTTGGTGGAGAAGTCGTCCATGCTGAGCGGCTCATGCATGGAAAAACGTCGAAGATTCAACATGACGGAAAATCGATTTTCAAGAAGATTCCGCAACAGTCGGTCGTGACCCGTTATCATTCGTTGACCGTGGAGCGTTCGTCTCTACCAGAATGTCTAGTGGTCACTGCCGAGACGGAGACTGGAGAAATCATGGCACTTCGTCACCGAACGCTTCCGATCGAAGGGGTGCAATATCACCCTGAAGCGATTTTGACTGAGCACGGGATGGAAATGATTCGAAACTTTATCGAGGAGTATCGTCATGTGGTATTGGCATAACGGAGAGTTAGTCGAACGAGAGAAGGTGTTGATTCCGGTTGAAGATCACGGCTTCTTGTATGGAATGGGCTTGTTTGAGACGTTCCGTACATATGAATTCGTTCCTTTCCTGTTCGATGCCCACTGGGAGCGCTTGATGAAGAGTCTCGATGAGCTGTGGATCGATTTTCCATACACGAAGGAAGAAATCGGGACGGCGATTCAGCAACTGTGCCGTCAAAACGATGCACCCGACCTTTATATCCGCTTGAACGTGTCGGCAGGAGTTGCGCCCCTCGGTCTCTACGCGGGTCGTTATGAGACACCGAACGTCACCATGATCGTCAAACCGCTATCCTCAGAAGTTGTACCACAGGAGAAACGGGTCGAACCGATCCCGTTTCCGAGAAGTCGTCCTGAAGCGGCTTTTCGATTAAAGTCACATCATTATATGAACAATATCCTTGGAAAACGGACCTTACAAGACCAAGGCGCTGAAGGACTATTTGCGGACGAACATGGACATGTGGTGGAAGGGCTCGTGTCGAACATCTTTTGGGTCGGTCCAGATGATATGTTATACACGACTCCGCTATCGAGCGGAGCACTCGCAGGTGTGACACGACAATGGGTGATGAAACATCTCTCTGTAATCGAACAACCCGTGACATTTGAAGAATTGACTGCAGCGAAAGAGATTTGGATGACGAATTCAATCCAACAAGTCGCTCCGGTAACGCATTATGGAAATCTGAGATACCCCGGTAAAGACGGGGTACGATTTAACGAAGTGTGGGCGAAACTCGTTCGCTCAATTGGTTAGGAGGCGGAAGCATGACGAAGGTCATGGGTATTTTAAATGTGACCCCGGACTCGTTTTCGGATGGGGGACGGTATACGGCAATCGAGGAGGCTGTACGACATGCGAAACAACTCGTACAAGAAGGTGCCGATGCGATTGATGTCGGTGGAGAATCAACGAGACCTGGCGCGGTACTTGTTTCCGAAGAAGAAGAGATTGAACGTGTCGTCCCGATCATCCGTCGACTGACAAAAGAAATCGATGTTCCGATTTCGATTGATACGTATAAGCCGATGGTGGCGAGAGCGGCAATCGAGGCCGGTGCGACGATTATCAATGACGTATGGGGTTCGAAATGGGGAGACCGCTCGATGGCACGTGTCGCTTTCGAATATGGAGTTTCAATCATTTTGATGCACAACCGAACAAATCGGGACTATCGTCATTTCATCGAAGATGTGGTCAGCGATCTACAGGAATCAATCGAGATTGCGCATGCAGCAGGCGTAAAGGATGAGCACATTTGGCTAGATCCGGGCATCGGATTTGCGAAAGACGTGACGCAAAACCTCGAACTCATGAATCATCTTGACGTGATCACACGTCTTGGGTATCCGGTTCTGCTCGGCACGTCGCGTAAGTCGTTTATCGGTCATACGCTCGATTTACCAACAGAGGAGCGTCTCGAAGGAACGATTGCGACAACGTGTCTCGGAATCATGAAAGGGTGCGATTGGGTGCGTGTGCACGACGTCAAAGCGAACGCCCGTGCGGCGAAGATGATGGATGCGATGATTGGAGGGGATAGACATGGATAAAATATTTGTGAACGGGATGCGTTTTTACGGTTATCATGGGGTGTTTGAAGAAGAAAACCGTCTCGGTCAACGGTTTCACGTGGATTTAATGTGTGAACTGGACCTCGCGCCTGCGGGACGTTCGGATGACTTAAACAATGGGGTCAGCTATGCCGGCTTGTATCAGTTGACGGAAGATATTGTGACGGGAGAACCGGTCAATTTGTTAGAAACACTCGGAGAACGCATCACGACAGCCGTGTTGGCGCATAGTGAGTTGATTCAACGTGTGACGGTTAAAGTAATTAAACCGGACCCACCCATCCCGGGACACTATGATTCAGTAGCAATCGAGATGACAAGGGGACGGACGTCATGATTTATATTGCATTAGGCGCCAATATCGGAGATCGGGCTAGACAGTTGTCTGCGGCAATCGATGAGATGGAGCGAACAGGTCTCCACGTCACGAAACAGTCGTCGGTCTATGAGACGGCTCCTGTCGGATATACAGAGCAACCTTCGTTTTTTAATATGGTGGTCGAAGTCGAGAGTCATCAATCCTCGGACGAACTGCTCAACACGCTTCAACAGATCGAACAACGATTAGGACGGGAACGTCTATTTAAGAACGGACCGCGTACCATCGACCTTGACATCCTCTTTTATAATGGGGAAGATATACAATCAGAACACTTAACGGTTCCGCATCCGCGCATGCAGGAACGTGCATTTGTTCTCGCCCCGTTAGCAGAGATCGCACCAGAACTCGTCGTTCGAGGACAAACGGTCGCCTCCTGGCTCGAAGGGCTACCGATGACGGACCGCCAAGATGTCGTCCGGTTACAGTTGCTTAGGAATTTGGTGAAATGAAGGATGTGTTGTCTTGACAGGCTTTAAGATTGGAAACATAGATATTAAAAACCGTGCAGTCCTCGCACCGATGGCTGGCGTGACCAACCCTGCTTTTCGTTTGATTGCAAAAGAGTTCGGAGCGGGACTCGTCTGTGCCGAAATGGTTAGCGATAAAGGCATCTTGCTCGAGAACGCTCGGACGATGCGTATGCTATACGTCGATGAACGAGAGAAACCGCTCAGTTTACAAATCTTTGGCGGTTCGAAAGATACACTCGTCAGAGCGGCACAGTACGTCGATCAAAACACCAATGCGGATATCATTGATATCAACATGGGTTGTCCCGTACCGAAAGTGACGAAGTGTGACGCAGGGGCGAAGTGGTTACTCGACCCGGATAAAGTGTATGAGATGGTGAATGCCGTCACGAATGTCGTCGAAAAACCGGTCACGGTGAAAATGCGACTCGGTTGGGATGACGAGCACATCTTTATTTTGGATAATGTTAAGGCGGCTCAGACGGGTGGAGCAGCAGCGATTGCCATTCATGGACGTACGCGTGCCCAACAATATGAAGGAACCGCGAATTGGGATTGGATTGGCGAGGCGAAGAAAGTAGCGACCGTCCCGATTATCGGAAACGGGGATATCGCGACCCCGCAGGATGCGAAACGTGTGATTGACCAATATGGTGTGGATGCCGTCATGATTGGACGCGCTGCACTCGGGAATCCGTGGATGCTCTATCAAACGGTCCAGTACCTCGAAACAGGGGAGCTCCCTCCGGAACCAGAGGCGCGTGAGAAAATCGATATCTGCATGCTTCATCTCGACCGGTTGAGTGCAATCAAAGGTGAGCTGACAGCCGTACGCGAAATGCGTCAACACGCGGCTTGGTATTTGAAAGGGTTGAAAGGCAGTGGTCCGATTCGCAAACAAATCAATGAAACGGAATCGCGCGAGGCGTTCGCGGCGGTCCTTTATGGATTTGTGGACCAACTCGAACGACAACTGTCAGAAGTGTGAACTAGTGAAAAGAACTAATTTATGGTAAGCTTGTTTGGCGAAAAAGTGCACCACAACGAATGAACGGCTTCGGCTGTGCTGTTGGCCATCGGGTCGACAGTTTTTTGTTAGAGAGAAACCCAATATGGATAGAGGAGTGAATGGAATAGTGAGCCACGAGTTAGAAATGAATGATCAAATGCAGGTTCGTTTTGAGAAGATGACCGATATGCGTGAGCGCGGTCTCGACCCGTTCGGTCACCGCTTTGATCGTTCTGCACACGCAGGTGAATTACATGAGCAGTATGAATCAATTGAAAAAGAGGCTTTGGCTGAACAAGATGTAGAAGTCACATTGGCTGGACGTATCATGACGAAACGTGGGAAAGGGAAGGTTTTCTTTGCCCACATTCAAGATGTGACAGGTCAAATTCAAATTTACGTTCGTAAAAATGATGTCGGGGATGAGCCGTTTGACTTATTCAAGTCTTCAGACCTCGGTGACATCGTCGGTGTAAAAGGGAAGCTCTTTAAAACGAACGTTGGTGAGCTTTCGATTCACGTGGAAGAGTTTGAATTATTGACGAAGGCGCTTCGGCCGCTTCCGGACAAATATCATGGATTAAAAGATGTGGAACAGCGCTATCGCCAACGCTATCTTGATTTGATTACAAACCAGGACTCGCGTCAGACATTCATTTTGCGTAGCCGCATCATTTCTGAGATTCGCAACTTCTTAAACCAAAAAGGATATTTAGAAGTGGAAACACCGATGTTACACACGATTGCGGGTGGAGCAGCGGCACGTCCGTTCTTAACGCATCATAATGCGTTAGATATGGAACTCTACATGCGTATTGCCATCGAACTTCACTTGAAACGCTTGATTGTTGGTGGACTCGAGCGCGTGTACGAAATCGGGCGTGTATTCCGTAACGAAGGGATTTCTACACGTCACAACCCTGAATTCACGATGATCGAATTGTATGAAGCCTATGCAGATTACAACGACATCATGGATTTGACGGAAGAATTGGTTGCGCACGTAGCGAAAGAAGTGCTCGGTACAACAGATGTGCAGTATGGTGAAGATACGATCCATCTTGGCATCGGTTGGAAACGTGCACATATGGTCGACCTTGTTAAAGAAGAGACAGGTGTAGACTTCTGGCAACAAATGTCCGATGAAGAAGCACGAGCACTTGCAAAAGAACACGGTGTAGAAGTACAAGATCATATGACGTTTGGTCATATCGTGAATGAATTCTTCGAGCAGAAAGTAGAAGAAACATTGCTTCAACCGACATTTGTCACAGGACATCCGGTTGAAGTATCACCATTGGCGAAGAAGAATGAAACAGATCCACGCTTCACGGATCGTTTCGAGCTATTCATTGTTCGTCGTGAACATGCGAATGCCTTCACGGAGTTGAATGACCCAATCGATCAACGTGAACGCTTTGAAGCACAGTTGCTTGAAAAAGAAGCGGGGAACGATGAGGCGCACGAACTCGATAACGATTTCCTTGAAGCGCTTGAATATGGTATGCCGCCAACGGGTGGGCTTGGAATCGGGATTGACCGTCTCGTCATGTTATTGACGAACGCGCCTTCAATTCGTGACGTTCTTCTTTTCCCAACGATGCGTCATCAACAATAATCAATTAAGTGGTCGGATCATACGTGAGTATGATTCGGCTTCTTTATTTTTGATAGCCTCGAAACGCATAGGTATGCCGTTAAACAGAAGGGATACTAAAGATATAAAACTTTTTTAAAAAAACTTTTACAAAACCCCTTGCGTTAATGAGAGGTGTACGGTAAAGTAATAAACGTTGCCGCTGATGGCAGCGGAAAAGAAATAAAAAAGTGGTTGACAACTGTGTCGATGACTTGTATTATTTTAAGAGTCGCCAAGAGCGGCAGACGAACTTTGAAAACTGAACGATGAGGCAAAAATAAGTTTTACCATTTTTGAATGAAGCGCAAGCTTCGTCAATTTAAGAGCTATATCAAATTCTTTGGAGAGT